>CAZDVF010000007.1:0-20666 GCA_964508725.1 uncultured bacterium
CGATCTTAAAAGGCCTTCGTGATACGTGGCAGACAGGACTGTCGGACCAGACTGCCACACAATCGTTATAAAATGATGTTTTATGGATTTTGTTAAAATATAATTGAGAGAATGACCTTTCTCATGAACACGGGACCTATTAATCAGGAGACCAGGTAATGAAGATTCTGATTGTTGATGATTCCAGCACGATGCGTCGAATTGTTTCCAACTGTCTTGATAAAATCGGCTATCGTGAAGTGGTTCAGGCCGCTGATGGTGTGGAGGCGCTTGAGGTATTAGACAAACAGAAAGACGTCGGGCTGATTTTAGCTGACTGGCACATGCCCATCATGGATGGTTTTACATTGCTGCGAGAAATTAAAAGCCGTGAAGGAATCCAGAATATTCCCTTCATCATGATCACAACACAGACGGAGAGACAGAGTGTTATCGATGCTCTGCAGACAGGCGCCGCCAATTATATCGTGAAACCTTTTACTCCAGATGTGATTTCTGAAAAGATTGCCGAAGTGTTCGAGAGAAACCATTAAGCAAATCACTCCCTCATGATCAGGGCCATCCTTTGGTCAAATGCCGATCCCGTTCACGGCAATTCGTCAAATTCCAAAGAGGTCCCTGCAAGTATCAAGCTTCATCTGTACGCTAATAATTGTCCCTTTCAGCAAACAAGGTTAAACAGGAAAGATGGGTTTTCGTCAACTGGCGGAGTTTGGCAAGTAACAAGGAGTTCCTGTAACCCGTCGATTGACAGCGTAAACTACGAAGCACTCCTTTTTCTAATCCCTCCTGCCAGACAACGAATTCTGATGTCAAACAGTGGTGAGTTTTTACTTGCCCGATGGTGAAAAAATTAGTGGTGATTCTCAATGTCAAAATCACAGGATGTAAAACCTGGATCGGATTGTAATTTTCAACGATCTGGAATGTTGTTTTTTCAGGAGTTATGCATTTTGATTATCAGCGCACAAAGAGGCCGAGCATGGCATGTCGATTGCTTGAGAGGTAGCTGGTAAGAAGAGCATGAATAGACAAATGAGACTGATACAACAAATGGCATCAGCAGTTGACATCATGAAGCGGACGACCATCCATGCGGTACGACTGAAGTGGGGCGATCGCGTGTTTCAGGCCGTGATTCGTAAAAATGTGGATACTGAAGAAGCGTCAAGTCAGAGGGAAGCCATCTTCGAACATGCGCCGCTATCCCGCGACGCTCATCATTTTGATCGATTCATTGACGCGTTTATTGCGCGCTGGAATGCCGTCAGCGGATAATCAGGGAGAGATGCACCATGTTAAAAAAGGACTTGGATCCATTTACGGTCGATGATATCAGCAATGTATTTACACCGACTGTGACGCGGCATTCAGGATCGCCGTCAGATACACCCTCTGACAATAATACCTTGTCACTTTGTCAAACAGGATATGACTCTATGATTGGAGATAGGCGAAACGAGGGAGCGCCGCAGTCATACATCCAGTTGGTGGGATTTTACCTGGGGCGTGAAGAATTCGCCATCGACATTCAAAAAGTGCAAGAGATTAATCGGATGGTGGAAATTACCCGTGTGCCGCGAACGCCCGAATTTGTCGAAGGCGTGATGAACCTTCGGGGCAAGGTCGTTCCTGTTATCAATTTGCGAAAGCGGTTGGATTTTCCCGAAAAAGAAGACGATAAAAGAACACGGATTGTGGTCGTGGAAATTCAGGGGCGGATTCTTGGTCTCGTTGTTGACGCCATGTCTGAAGTGTTGCGGATTCCCGCCGGCACCATTGAACCGCCACCCAAAATAATGGATGAGATGGATACGGATTTTATCATGGGAGTTGGCAAGCTTGAAGACAGACTGCTGATTCTGCTTGATCTGGATCGGATTGTTTCTCAAGAAAAGAGTGCGCAGCTGAATGAGGTGGTGTGACAATGTGTACACCCCGATTGAATGACAGGACAATGAAAGTCAAGGTGGTGGACCAACCGGGAGGTTGGTGGCCGCGCCTGATCCAGTAAAAAGGTGGATGGGGCGTTTCAAACTTCCCGTCCACCTTAACACAAATAGATCATTAACCAGGCGGAGATTGACAATGTTCAGTCGACTGAATGTGCGGACAAGGATGTTCATCCTCATTATCGGAATCAATGCATTGATGCTGGCGGCCATTTTTATCACATACTACGGCACATCGAAACGAACAGTCATCCGTGAGATTCAGGGCAAGGCCATGGAGCGTGTTGAAAATGTCGCCTCAAACTTGAAGGGATACCTCGATGCTAAAGCACGCACAGCCTGGACATTTTGTGAGAATCCGCAAATGCAGCAATGGCTTGAGACGAATGATCAAAGGACCATAGCTCCTGGATCAGATCCCCAGTACGACCGGCTGATTGACTACATCAATCAGATTGTTTCAAAGGATAAGGAGATCCGCTCCATCTTCTTCGCCAGTGAAAAGACTCAGATGTATTATCATAATTTAGAAAATAATTTCCCGCCAGACTATTATGTCGGCAAGCGGCCCTGGTATCAGAATACTGTCAAGGCAGGGCATCCCATATTCGATATTGATGAAGATATCGTATACAAGCAAGTCTTCGTGAATTACCGACGTCCTATATATAATAAAGATGGGAATCTCCTGGGTGTCGGTGGTGTGGACATGACTCTCGATCATCTTAAACGATTCCTCACAGAGCTCAACATTTTTGCAACAGGCCAGGTGATGCTCATTGGTTCAAACGGAAAATTTCTCTACCACCCCAATCAAAAGTGGGTGCTCGAACAGTCTCTGGGCGATCTGATGCAGGATGAAAAAAACTACAAACATCTTGATTTGACGGTAGAGCGGGCATCCCGTGGCGAGGGTGGCATTGATCGCGTCATTTACGCTGGCGAATCGTGCTATCTCATATCTGCATCAGTTCCCGATCTGGGCTGGCTCCTTGTTTACAGTGTCTCGACTCGTGAGATAAATGCGCCCCTGTTGTCTCTCACGCGGGTTTTTGTTGTGATTGTCTCCCTCACATTGAGTCTTCTGGTCTTTGCCATCCTGTTTATCACGGGATCTATTTCAAGACCCATACAGAGTATTGTTACTCTTCTAAAAGATATCTCCGAGGGCGAAGGCGATCTGACCAAACGGATGTCTGTTGAACGTGATGACGAGCTGGGCGAGATGGCCCGTATGTTCAACATGTTTGTCGATAAACTGCACGAGATTATCTCTCTGGTGCGTATCAACACCGAGAATGTCGCCGACGCATCCGATCAGATTACGGCTGCATCCACCCAACTGGCCACTGGTGCCGAAGCGCAGAATGCTCAAGCAAGCGAGGTGGCCGCCAGTATGCACCAGATGACAGCCTCGATCTTTGAGAGTTCTCAGAATGCCACCCAAAGCGCAGAAATAGCTAAAACTGCAACGTCAAAAGCCGAAGAGGGATCACAGGCCATGCGCGCCACCCTCGACGGCATGGAGGAGATCGTCAGCACAACAGCTAAAACGAGCGAAATAGTCGACGCCCTCTCGAACCGGACAGGACAGATTGGTGAAATCCTTGAAGTGATCAACGAGATTGCCGATCAGACAAACCTTCTGGCTTTGAATGCCGCTATCGAGGCGGCACGCGCCGGCGACCAGGGCAGGGGATTCGCTGTTGTGGCCGATGAGGTGCGCAAACTTGCCGAGCGGACCACAAAAGCCACAGAGGAGATTTCTGAAACTGTCGTAGCGATTCAAGGTGATACGTTAAAGGCTTCCGAGTCAATGACGGCTGCACGGTCGGTGGTGAAACGCGGGAAAGAAGCTGCCCTCAAGACCGAGACTGTCCTGAAAGATATCATTACATCCGTGACGCATGCCACCGATATGATTATCCAGATCGCCGTGGCATCCGAGCAGATGAGCGCTGGCGCCGAGGAAATTTCGAAAAACGTGGAGTCCATCAGTACAGTAACCCGGCAGTCGGTCGACAGTTCCGAGCAGATGGCTTCAACAGCGGAACAGCTTCGCGATCAGATGAACCAGCTTCGCCAACTGGTCCACCGTTTTCATTTACATCAAGACATGCAGGCTTGAAATACTAAAAGAGAGTTGCCTCAATGAAACGTCCCACATTGCGAATTCGCGGTCGCATGCTTATCCCCATCATGGGTGTGAATCTCCTCATGCTCATTGGTTTTTTCACAGGTTATTATCTCTATACGAAGAACGTGTTGATCCGCGAGACAAAAGAGAAGGCGATGGAACAGCTCCAAAATGTGGCAAGCACGCTTCAGGGAAGCTTGACGGCCAAGGGAATGATTGGATGGTCTTTATGCCAACAGCCGCAACTGATCCACTGGCTGGAAAAAAACGATCAGCGCTGGGTTGATCCGGATCACGATCCGGTCTATTCCGAGATCCTGGATTATATGAATGCACTTGTCGCAGAAGATGATCAGATCAGAACAGCATTCTTCGCCAGTGAAAAGACGCAGGCATACTACGAAAATTTGAATAGAAAAGATCCCGATGGTTACAAGATTGGCCAACGGCCCTGGTATGTCAATACAGTGAAAAGAGGTGCATCTGGTTGGGATGTAGGACTTGATGCCTTAGATCAAGTCTTGCTCGTCAATTATCGCTGCCCGATTTATAATCAGCAGGGAAAGTTGTTGGGTGTCGGTGGTATTGACATCGCCATGACTGATTTTGACCATTTTGTCAATCAACTTAATACATTCAAGACGGCTGAGCCTTTATTGGTCGATGTTGACGGGACAATTCTGTTTCATCCAGATCCTTCCCTTGTTCTTCACGCCACCTTCGACGATCTACTCAATGACATGGCACATTCTCAACATGCAAGTCAAATCACCGAACGGATTCCGGGACAAAAAACCGGCATTGAAGAGGTTGTGCTGCAAGGCCAGAAACGGTTTCTCCTCTATACTCCAATCTCGAATCTGGGATGGACCCTTGTGCTGAGTGTGGCATCCGAAGAAATCAATCAACCGTTGCGATCACTCGCGTTGATTTCTCTTGCGGCCATTTTGGTTATGTCCGGTCTTCTTGCTGTGACCATTGTTCTCGTGACAGGAACACTCTCAAGTGCAATTCAACGCATGGTTCACCTGATCAAGGATATCGCTGAGGGCCAGGGAGATCTCACGCAGCGACTTGCTGTCTCGCGGAATGATGAGATTGGTGAATTGGCCACGTGGTTCAATGTGTTTGTCGACAAACTGCATGACATCATTTCTCATGTCCGTTTAAATGCGGAAGAAGTGGCGGAAGCCACCAACTGTATCAGTCATACATCCAGCCAACTGGCTTCCGGGGGAGACGAGCAGGCGATTCATGCCAGTGAAGTGGCGGCCAGCGTCCAGGAGATGGCTGCGGCTATCGTTGAGAATTTTCAGAACGCGGCCAATACAGCCAAGATCGCCAGAGAGGCGAATGAGAAAGCCCAGGAGGGATCCGATGCCATGCGCACAACCCAGGAGGGCATGGACGCCATCGTGACGAGCACCACCCGAACAGGCCAGATCATCACTTCGTTGGCGAACAGGGCCGAGCAGATCGGAGAAGTGGTCGAGGTCATCAACGAGATTGCAGACCAGACCAACCTTCTGGCCCTGAATGCGGCCATTGAGGCGGCGCGGGCCGGAGAGCAGGGGCGGGGATTTGCCGTGGTCGCCGATGAAGTGCGCAAGCTGGCCGAGCGAACGACGAAAGCCACTGATCAGATTGCCGAGATGATCCAAACGATTCAGGATGAGGCGCAGGATGCCTCCCAGTCGATGCACGAGGCACACACAGTTATCAGTCAGGGCAAACAGACTGCAGAGAAAACCGAGGCAGTGCTTCACGAGATCATGCAGTCAGTGACCCAGGTCATGGATATGATCGCGCAAATCGCAACGGCCTCAGAGCAGATGAGCAGCGGCGCAGAAGAGATTTCACAAAACGTTGAAGGAATCAGTTATGTAACCAAGAATTCAGCCGACGGCATTCAGCATATGGCCTTGACAGCCGAACAATTAACACAGAAAATGAATACTTTGCGGCAGATCGTGCTCCGTTTTAAGTTAAAAGGCAACACGGTTCACCCGGAGCAGAAGGCTGCGCATAACGAGGGCGTCAGCCAATGGACAGTCGATGCATCCGGAAGGATTGAAGAAAATGTCCTCGAGCAAGAGTGAGGTTTCTGGTAAACCCGTATTGTTGCACAAAGAGGAATCAAATCATGCAGTTACATCAGTTTAATCTTGAAAGACAGTCCAAGGATCCAGGATTGGAACATGACATAGAGGATTCGTCCGAACCAGTTTGTTCCCAAACACCAGTAAACGATCCACCGCCAGAGGCGGTGGCTTTAAGCAGGCAGGTATCTGCCGTTCAGTTTAGGATCGAGAACCACTAGCTCTGCCAGTGGTTTGAAGATCAATCAAAAATACCAAAGACGTGTTGATCCTATCGCAAATGGAATCAAATAGTGGGCGAGGCAGATCATGGGCATGACATCATACAGGATTTGCATCAATGGATTTGCCTCTTCCACTTCTTGTAAAGGGCGTGATGTTAAGAGAGAAAAAGGTTTTTCCTCAAACTACCGTTCCGTAAATGTGGGCCGGACCTTGTGGTTTCGGCCCACATCCTCCCTTGATATTTTTCAGATAAGGGGGGAAATCCGTGTTTGTGTGTTCGTCAGTAAACGACCATCCGCAAAGCGGGTGGCTTTAAATTCACCGCGTAGCGGTGGATTCAAAGTAGGCACGTCAGTGCTGACCAGTTTAGGATCGAGAACCACTGGCAGAGCCAGTGGTTTGAAGATCAATCAAGCCACGGGAATCACAGAGAAGATGAAAATGACGCCCATCAATTGGAATCCTTCCTGGATGATGGCATCATCCAGGGTCACCGGATTCCCATTTGATTTCTGTGTTTCCTGCCTGTAGGAATTGATTAATTCGATTGCTCCATTATCCAAGGCGAGGTGTCACATGAAGAGAGTGCTCATCGTTGACGATGAAAAAATTATTCTTGATGTTCTCCAGCGCATTTTGACGCGACTGGGTTATGAAACAGTGATCTCGGATTCCGGCGAGAGAGCCCTTGAACGATTTGCCGCGGATATGTTTGATCTGGTTCTTCTTGATGTGATGATGCCCGGGATGGATGGTTTTGAGGTTGCCAAAAAGATGAAATCGTCGAAGCCCAAGCAAAAGATTGTGATGGTGACTGGTATGGGACCCGAAGCGGCATCATCTCAGGCGCATACAGAATCTGTCACTGTTCAGGAGGTGCTTTCAAAACCTTTCTCGTACAACAATGTCAGATCTGTCCTGTCTCAGGTTTTAGGTGATCATGGCAGCCTGTGCACGTCAGAGACAGCGGCTTAAGTTAAAAAAAATAAAGATCGATTTTACTGTCGGGTGATTGAGTGAAGCAATCCAGCGAAAAGAGTGGGGACGAGATGGCTTTGGTCATGGCTGATCCGGAGCTGATCAGGGAATTTATAAACGAGTCCAAGGAACTCCTTGAGAATCTGGACAATGATCTGATCAGCCTTGAATCAGATGTCGAGAATGATGATCTGATCAATCGCATCTTCAGGGCGGTCCATACCATCAAGGGGACGTCAAGCTTTCTCGGGTTCGAACAGATGATCATGCTTGGCCATGCAACAGAAGATGTCTTGCACTTGTTACGCAGCGGAGACAGGACCGTGTCGCCGGATGTGATGGATATTCTTCTGGAAACCACGGACAAACTTAAAATCCTGGTTAAACAGATTCAGGACGATCAAATCCAAGACATTGATCTGTCACATGTGATGATGCGGCTGGAAGAGGTGGCAAAAGGGAAGTCGGTTGTTGAATCCAGAGAGAAGGATTTGGGATCTGATTCAAACCTTCTCGGTGAATTCGGGGTGATCAATGCCACGGATGCGTCCACCAATCAATGGGATGACCCTCCGGATAATAACATTGAGCAAAGTGCCGATCCGTCGACAACACGATCTCAGGATGAGTCTGCTGTGAAACACTCTCCTTCAAAGACTGGCACGACATTCAAGGATATCGGCGCATCCACCATTCGTGTCGATGTGAATTGTCTTGACGATTTGATGAATTTGGTGGGCGAACTGGTCCTTGAGCGCAATCGCCTGATTCAAATTAACCGTGCTTATGGTGTTGGAGAGGATATCGATCAGTTTGTCGAGAAAGTGGCGGACGCCACCGAAAAAATTCAATATGTGACCAACGAATTACAGCAGGCTGTGCTCAAGACGCGCATGATTCCCATCAATCGCCTTTTCCGGAAATTCCCCCGCATGATTCGGCAGATCGCCCGGGATTTGAACCGTGAAGTGGCTTTTTCAATTGTGGGCGGTGAGACCGAACTTGACAAGACGGTTCTCGATCATCTGCACGATCCACTGGTTCATCTGTTGCGCAATGCCGTCGGCCATGGAATTGAACCGCCTGAAGTGCGCGAAGCCAAAGGGAAGAGCAGAAAAGGATCTATCACTCTCTCCGCAAGCCAGGAGGGAAACTTGATTGTTGTCCGCGTTAAAGATGACGGCCGCGGCATCGATCTCGAGGCAGTTCAGAACAAGGCGCTTGAACGGGGGCTGATCACGCCGTCCACTCTTGAGACCATGGATGCGCATCAGATCATGCATCTCATCTTTGAACCGGGATTCAGCACAGCAGGCAAGGTGAGCAATGTATCCGGCCGCGGTGTGGGTATGGATGTGGTGCGAACCAATGTGCGGGATCTCAACGGCATGGTGGATGTAGCCAACAGCCCCGAAGGCGGAACGGAATTCATTCTCAAGTTGCCATTGACCCTGGCGGTTATCCAGGCGTTGATGGTTGGTGTTGGTTGTGACGTTTATGCTATTCCTTTAACCTCGGTGGTTGAGACGCTACACATCCATTCTCGGCAAATCAAGCAAGTGCGGCAGCAGGCTGTCATTCAGCATCGTGATTCGGTCATTCCCCTTCTGTATCTCGGTGAGTTGTTCAACTTTGAACAGACAGAAAACTGTCAGAAACAAGATGACGCCTATGTTGTTTTGATTCGTATCGCAGAGAAACGATTTGGTTTAATTGTCGACCGTCTTCTGGGGCAAGAAGAAGTTGTCATCAAATCTCTTGGTGAATACCTGGGCAATGTACCCGGTATCGCAGGCGGCACCATCACAGGGGATGGGCATGTCAGGCTGATCGTTGACTGCGCCAGCGTTGCTGATCGGATTTAACAGGATGTCCGACGATGCAGGATTGTGACAGACATCATGAGGATTTTAACGCAAATGAATGAAATCTTGAAACTCAGGGATTTGGTCTACCAGAAAACGGGAATGTATTTTCCTGAAGAGAAACGCTATTACTTTGAGACACGTTTTCTCAGGCGGATGCAGGTGTTGGATATCCCGTCATATACCGACTATTACCAGTACCTCACCGGACAAAATGGCGATCGGGATGAGTTCAATCTGCTCATGAACGAGCTGACCATCAACGAGACAAGCTTTTTCAGAAATCGACCGCAATTTACGGCGTTGAAGGATCTTGTCCTGCCCGAGATTGCCAGGGTAAAACAGGAGAAGGGGCAAAAGACCCTTAAAATCTGGAGTGCGGGTTGCAGTTCTGGTGAAGAATTGTACACGATTGCCATGTTGGTGGATGAAGTCAGCGAAACATTCTTTAAAGACTGGCGCATCGAGATTGTCGGGACAGATATCAGCAAGCGGGTATTGCAAATGGCAAAGCGGGGTCAGTACAAGGAATATGTCATCAGGAATATGCCTGAAGAATACAGAAATCGATATATTGTTCCTGTCAAAGACGGGTATGAGATCAAAGAAGAATTGCGTCGGCATGTTCGGTTATCACACATGAACCTGTGTGATGATATGGCGATGATTTTCTTGAAAGGGTATGATATTATCATGTGCCGGAATGTCCTGATTTACTTTGATTTGGATTCAAAGAAGCGCGTCATTCAGCACATCTTTAACAGTCTTGCGGTCGGTGGATATTTATTTATCGGTTATTCTGAATCACTGTACGGAATCAATGATCGGTTCAAATTGATTCAATATCCTGGTGGTATGGTCTACCAAAAAGTTGCACACATCTGAGCATATTGAATGCTTTTTACTGAAACACAGCCGATGCTTAAAGAATGATGAAGAGGCAACCAAATCATGCAAGCTGTAAAAATGGTGGAATGAATGATCAGTCAAACAGATAATCTGCTGTGCAGGGAGAGCTTCTGCGTGTCACCAGCCAAGACCAGGGGGCAAATACGCGTTCTTGTGGTTGATGATTCGGCGTTTATGCGGGTCGCTTTGCGTAAAATGATGGAGTCTGATCCAGGGATCGAGGTTGTCGGGATCGCACGGAACGGTGAAGAGGCGTTGGACAAGATCCGTCAGTACAGGCCCGACCTGGTTACCCTCGATATTGAAATGCCGGTTTTGGATGGTCTGACGACATTGCAGCACATTATGGATGAAATGCCGCTTCCAGTTATCATGATCAGCGCTTTGACTGAAGAGGGCGCCGATGCGACATTCCGGGCGCTTGAAATGGGCGCTGTCGATTTTATTCCCAAAGGCGGCAAGTCGTACGTTAATCTCGATATCATCAAGGTTGGCGAGCAGTTGCGCCAAAAGATCCGGGCGATCGTGAAAAGAAACCGTTCAGGACGTCTCTTCCGGGATGGCCAGGGTATTGATCCCGAAGAAATGGTTATCCGCGAGCGACAGGCCAATGTTTCTGATGCGGTTGCACAATGTGACCGAAAGGTTGGCATTGTGGCCATCGGCGTTTCTACAGGCGGTCCCATGGCGCTGAACCGTATTGTTCCCCGTTTTCCTGCAACGTTTCAGGGAAAGGTGCTCGTTGTTCAGCACATGCCGCCGGTTTTTACAGGCCCCTTCGCCGAACGCCTTAACGCGATATCGCAGGTTCCTGTCATCGAGGCGAAAGACGGAGACACACCCGAATCCGGATGTGTTTATATTGCCCCGGGCGGTGTACACATGAAGATCGGCAGCCGGTCTCATACCATGCGGATTTGTCTTGATCATCAACCTGAAGAGACGCTCTTTATTCCCTCTGTTGATGTCATGATGCTTTCTTTGGCCGAACGTTTTGGCGGCGATGTCCTGGGCGTCATTATGACTGGTATGGGTTCAGATGGATTTCAAGGCATGTCACGCATCAAAAATAAAGGCGGAATGACGCTGGCGCAAGACCGAGCATCTTGCGTGGTTTACGGAATGCCCAGAGTTTGTGTTGAGAATGGATTGATTGATCATGTTGTAACGCTGGATCAGATGGCTGACACTATTACGCATTTGGCCGGTTAAATCAAGGTTGCCGCACCAGGAGTGAACTTTAAGCAAGAGTCGAATAGAAAGGGATATCGATGGAAACGCATGAAATATCGGAACTGGTGAAAGAGTCAACAGAACGTGTTTTCCGGAGCATGGTTTTCATCGATGTTGAGGGTGAGATCGCGACCGGCGATTTGCATATCCCGGGACAGAATATGACAGCCATGATTGGCATCGCCGGAGCCTGGGTCGGATTGGCCTCCATTCATTGTTCGGAGTCCTTTGCCAAGCGCATCGGCGCTGCCATGATGGGGATGGAACAGGACAACCTTTCCGGTGAAGATGTGCGTGACGCCCTGGGTGAAGTTGCCAATATGATCGCCGGTGATGTGAAAGCCAAGATTAGTGAAACACTTCCACGGGACGAGAAAGTATTTGAGCAGTCTGTGCCGTCGGTCATCTGTGGACAGGATTGTCAGATTCACACTGCTACTGATGCGCCGCGTTATAGTGTCCATTTCAGAGGCGATGGCGAGTCTTTCACTGTTGAGATGGCTCTGAAAAGGGCTTGAATCTGCCGGCGAGCGCATTCCCCGTGGCTTGCCGCGGGGTTAGCGAGCGAATATGAAAAGATGTTTTTCCCTACAGATGAAGATTCATGCAAGAGGCTGTGTGATGCGAAGCGATAGATATCCTGACACGATTTTAAAGGTGGGCACTGATGCCAACAGAGACTCGGCGACAACGAAATTCTCTACTTGGAATGATGGGATTCCACCAGCGGGTGAACGGATTTTCACGCGAGATGGCGCTTTAACCAGATCCATGCCTCTTCTTACGGATGGATTGTCCTTCCCGGTTAAACAGGCCTTGAATATGAGGTCGACAAACGTGGTTGAGAGATTCAGATCATGATGACACGACATCAAAAAGTGTGGATGATACTGATCGGATTTTGTGTTTTCTTCGGAATTGTCAGTGTCGCCACGGTCGATGACAGGGCGTCACACACCATTACAATCCGCGTGGTGAAAATGAACCAAATGGGGCTCGACACCCAAAATGACCTGAGCTGGCAAACCGATCCTTCAACCAAGAAGATCACCGTCTCTTCCAATGGAGGTCATCCGCTTTTAAGGATGTCGATACAGGCAGATGGCTGCGTCGGTGGAGCGCCGCAGGGTTTTGTGGAACTCTCGGGTCATGATCAGGATTTTGTGACCGGCATTGCGGCTGATACGGGTCGGTGTCAGATTGATTACCGTATCGATCCGCGAACAATAACACAGCAGAAGGAGATATTTGATCGTGTGGTTTTCACCATCACAGATATGGACTAAGCTGAAACGGGACAGGTAGTTTATGGACAAACCGCAAATACTTGTCGTTGAAGACGAACAACTTGTCGCGCTGGAGATCCAGATGTGTTTGACGGGCATGGGGTATGACGTCATCGCCATGGTTTCGACAGGCGATGAGGCCGTCCGGAAAGCCGTTGAGCTTGATCCAGACCTGATTCTCATGGATATCAGACTCAAAGGGCCTGTCGACGGAATCGAGGCCGCCGAACAGATCCGATCGGTCAAGCAGATTCCGATTATCTTTCTGACGGCATCCACCGATGACGACACGCTGCGCAGGGCCAAACAGACAGAACCCTGCGGATTCCTTTTCAAGCCGTTTGAAGCCAGGGAACTTCACGCCAAGATCGAGTCGGTTCTCAACAAATACAAAATTGAGCAGGCTTTGAAAGCCAGTGAGACCAAATACCGGTCGCTGTTAGACGTGATAGCCGATCCGGTGCTCATTGTTGACAAAACCACACGGGTCGTTCTTGATTGGAATCCGGCATTTCAAAAGATCTACGGCTATTCCGGTGAAGCGCTCGGTTCCATGATGCTGACTGATTTGCAGCCTGAGCCCTCACCTCCTCCTGCCAGGACAAAACCTGGATATCCTCTGATCTCTCAATTGATAACCGAGGACAAGCGTCTTGTCGATGTTGAGATAACGGCTAACGAAATGGACTTTGAGGGACGTCCGGCTTCGGTCTGCATCATCCGCGATATCACCGGTCGCAAGATGCAAGAGAGTCAAATGATCCAGTCAGAGAAACGCGAGTCCATCGACCCATTGACTACTGATACCGCCCACGGGAACAACGCGCCCATTCAGCACGTGGACGACAACACACGATTCTTGCAAGAGATATTCCAAGACCTCAGCGATATCCTCACATTGTATCAACAACTCCGGACAAAGCTCGAATCGGGATTGTTTCCCGGAGGGGATTGCGCTGTAGTGAAGGGAAAATCTGAATCAAGTGCTGTTGGATTCCTGCTCAGCAAAATTTCAGAGGCTATTCTACACACCATGAATGATATTGTGCATCATGGCGACGGCGACAAGACCCATGTCGATTTGAACCAGGTTGTCGAGTTCGCGTCGCATGATTCTGGTCAGACGGCCTTCGGCGGACATCATTTCGCTGACGCTGCTTCCGAGATCCAGAGCCGCCAGGGTGAGCACAATCCCAACATCATCAATGCGTTCTCAAGATATCAGATTAAGAGGAAGTGGGACAATGCGTAAACCTGTCATGATGAAAGATGCGGGGAGTAGAATGAGTCTCTTCAAAAACAACAAAGACAAGAACGGGAATGAGCTTGTGGACAATGACCAGGAGATCGCATACCCTGCCATCGCGCGGTTGTACAGATATGTGTGCCGGACCGGACTTTGCGAACCGTCCCGTGTATTCGATCCCCTGGTCAAGATCAAATCGTCTGAGGAGCCGGCCCCGGTAGAATTTGAGTTGTGACGGAGATTTGATGCTTATGTTTGATATGCGTGTTTCCCGCAGTTTGAGAAAGGAAGTCGGATGAAGTCGCGTGCGCAAGTATTGGTTGTCGAGGATGAGAGGATCGTGGCGATGGAGATTTTCAACAGACTAACGCATTCGGGATATCATGCGCCGGCTTCCGTTGCGACAGGTGAAGAGGCCGTCCGAACGGCTGAAGAGATCCGCCCCGATTTGGTTCTCATGGATATCCGCCTGCGAGACGATATGGACGGGATCACGGCTGCTGAGTTCTCCATGACGTCTATTGCGAATGGGACAGATCAATCTGTCCGAACAAACGAGAAGCAAGAGACAATTTGTGGGCAAGAGGCAAGAGGCGAGGGGCAAGAACTGATCCAAATTCAAGAGCAAACACAGAGTAGAACACAGGATCAAAATCCAAATACAATACAAAAGCACGGGAAAGCAGAGCAGACAGAATGCGTCCCGGTCTCAGCGGATGAGAAGGAGATAAAGAGATGATGCGCATATTGATAGCAGAAGATGATCCGGTTTCGCGGCGCGTTCTTGAGGCGTCGCTCACCAAGCGGGGATACGATGTTGTCGTGGCTTCAGATGGTCTTGAAGCGTGGGATGTTCTTCAGCGAAAAGACCGTCCCGAGCTGGCGATACTGGACTGGATGATGCCGGGTCTGGATGGCGTGGATGTGTGCCGGGAGCTGCGCGCCCAGGAGGACAGCGGTTCGTATGTGTACACCATCCTTCTGACAGCCAAGGGGCGGAAAGAGGATGTGGCTGCCGGACTCGACGCTGGCGCTGATGACTATATCACCAAACCATTTAATGCGCGCGAGCTACACGCGCGTGTCGAAGTCGGTATCCGAATCATCACCCTGCAGAAAGAACTTCAGGATCATGTCGAAAAACTCCAGGAATTGGATAAAATGAAAAGTGAATTTATTACAGTTGTCTCGCATGAGCTGCGATCGCCTGTGGCCATCATGCGTGAAGGCGTGGCCCTCTGCCTGGATGGCCTTCTGGGAGAGATCACAGACTCACAACGTGAGTTTCTCTCTGACACTTTGAACAACATCGATCGTCTGGCACGGCTGGTTACAGACCTGCTTGATATCTCGAAGATCGAAGCGGGTAAAGTCAGGTTCAGAAAGCACAATCTTGATATTAGCGATCTGGCGCGTCAAGTTGTGACCACATTCAAACACAGCGCACATGAAAAAGAGATCACCCTTGAGGCGCAAGTGCCGGATGAGTCTGTCATGCTAAACGCTGACAGTGACAAAATCACACAAGTCTTCAATAATCTGGTCAGCAACGCCATCCGGTTTACAGATGCCGGAGGGACCATTACACTGCGCATTCAGGAAAACGAAGAAGGTGTTCACTGCAGTGTGTCCGATACAGGGTGCGGCATCGCCAAAGAGGACATCCCCAAGCTCTTTTCCAAATTCGAGCAGTTTGGGCGGGTCGAAACCGGGGAATACAAAGGAACGGGCCTGGGTTTGGTTATCGCCAAGGGATTGGTGGAATCTCATGGCGGCCGAATGTGGGTGGATTCGGAACAGGGAAAGGGATCGACATTCCATTTTACTCTCAAACGGGAATTCGGACCCTCGGTGCTAGTGGTGGATGATGAGCCGACAATTGTGGATGTGGTGTCCCGCTATCTCGAGCATGATGCATATCAGATTTCGTCCGCATTGGACGGACCATCTGCTGTTGAAATGGCCAGACGTGAGAAACCGTCCGTTATTGTGTTGGACATGATGTTACCAGGAATGAATGGATATGAGGTGATTGGACAACTCAAGCAAGACAAGGCGACACACGATATCCCCATTGTGATTCTGAGCGGATTTCCTGTTGATACGCACAAAATTGAGGCGTTCGATACGGGTGCGGCAATTCCGGTTCTCACGAAACCGATTGAATCTGATGTGCTGCGGGATACTGTGAGAGATGTGTTGTTGCAGTGATGACGACAAAGGAGACGGGTATATGCAAGACGTGATAGTAAAACGTATCCTTGTTGTGGAGGATAACCCGGTTTATCGAAAAATGATACGGGTCCGTCTTGAGGCGAATGGATATCAAGCATTGACCGCCGAGAGTGGTTTGGAGGGACTGAATATAGCCCGTCGCGAGAAACCCGATCTGATCCTTCTTGATCTGTTGCTCCCAGGGATGGACGGGCATACAGTCTGCCGGTTATTGAAATATGATCAGATGTATCGGGATATTCCGATCGTCATGTTAACGTCCCGCGATCTTGATGATGAAGAGGAAAAGGCGAGTCGGTGCGGCGCTGATGCATTCATCGTGAAAGCGACAAGGGCCGAGATTATTCTGGATGTCATTCAAAAACTGCTGGAAAAAACAGCAGCATAAATGTGCTGAAGATCATATACGAATGGGTAAGCAATGGGCAACATAATGCATATTCTCCTCATTGAAGATGATCCGGATGACGTGTTTCTGATTCGTGAGATGTTGAAAGAATCGACCATCGAGCAAGCTGGTGTGACTTCAGATTACGATTTGGTTCGTGCGGAGCGTCTGTCAGATGGTCTCGATATCCTGAAAAATGGCGGGATCGATCTGGTATTACTTGATCTGACGCTTCCTGACAGCCAGGGACTTGACACATACCAGTTAGCGCAACAGGCTTCGCCGCATACTCCTGTGATTGTCATGAGCGGATTGGATGATGATGCAATGGCTATCGAGGCGGTTCGGCAAGGCGCCCAGGATTATTTGTGCAAGGGGCATACCAGCAGCCAGATTTTGATACGCAGCATCCGGTACGCCATCGAGCGAAAGCAGGCTGAATTGGCCATGCGCGAAAGTCAAAACAAGTACAAGGAATTGGCTGATGCGCTTCCACAGACGATTTTTGAGATGGATGAAACCGGACGTCTCTCTTTTGTCAACCAGACCGCCCTTGCCACGTTCGGCTATTCCGGCGATGTTTTAAAGGATGGCCTGGATGTTTACGCTCTTATCGATACCGCAGATAATTCCAAGATTCGGGAGATGATTGACGGGATCATGAATGAGCAGCGCACAGCCAGCGCCCGCTGCACAGCCAGGCGGATGGATGGCACAACCTTTCCTGCCATGTTATACACCAGTCCAATCGTTCAGGACGGTCAGTCAATCGGTCTGCGCGGTATTATCGCTGACATCACAGATCAAATCCGTGTTGAAGAAGAACTCAAGAAATATGCCCAGGACCTTCAAACCGCCAAGGAGATGCAGGAAGAAAACTCTGCTCGCCTGGTCTATCTTGTTGAAGATCTGAAAATCGCAAAAGAGCGTGCTGAGGAAGCGACGCGTACCAAGAGCGAGTTTTTAGCGAACATGAGTCACGAGATACGGACGCCGATGAACGGGATCATCGGGATGACCGAGCTCGCGATGGAGACGGATTTGTCGAGTGATCAGCGTGAGTATCTGGAAGCGGTGAAGATCTCAGCGGATTCGTTGTTGACCATCATTAATGATATTTTGGATTTTTCGAAGATCGAGGCGGGTCGATTGGATATCGAAAAGATCAGCTTTGATTTGCGTTCGTGTATCGGCGAGAGTCTTCGGGGAGTTTCTCTGCATTCCGACGAGAAGGGTCTGGAGCTTGTGAGCGCCATCTCGCAGGACGTGCCCGACCGTTTGGAAGGCGATCCCGGTCGACTCAGACAGATCCTGGTGAATTTGATGAACAATGCCATCAAATTTACCGAAGCCGGAGAAGTGGTGGTGTCTGTTGATGTTGAAGAAATGGAACAGGACGAGGTGGAATTGCATTTCAGCGTCACCGACACCGGGATCGGGATTCCTGAGGAAAAGCAGAAATTGATTTTTGAGGCATTCACTCAGGCGGATGGATCGACCACGCGAAAGTACGGCGGAACAGGCCTGGGTCTGGCCATCTGTACCCAGCTGGTCGACATCATGGGCGGCCGTGTCTGGCTTGAGAGTCCTGTGCCCGATCGGAGCTTGGAGTCTGGCGGTCCGGGCAGCCGTTTTCATTTCACGGTCCGATTCGGGCTTAATCCCAAAGAATCGCCACAATTCCAGGAGAGTATTCCTGCGTCACTTGCCGGCCGCCGTGTGTTGGTGGTGGATGACAACCAGACCAACCGCCGGATCCTAGAAGAGATCCTGACAACATGGCAGATGGAAGTGCAGTGTGAATCAGGCGGTGCGGAAGGATTGAAGGCCTTTGAATCAGCCGTGGCTTCGAATACGCCCTTTGACATCGTGCTGCTTGACGCGCAGATGCCCGAACTGGATGGATTTGACGTAGCCGAGCGAATTCAATCACAGCCCGACCTGGCCGGATCGACCATCATGATGCTGTCGTCGTCGCGCCGCAAGGGCGACGCCCGGCGCTGCCGCGACGCGGGCATTGCCGACTTTCTGCTCAAGCCCATCAGTCAGCGCGATCTTCGTGACGCCCTGTGCCGCATACTGGGAGACCATTCGGAGCAGAATCGAACCTCCGCATCAGCCAGCTCCACAGACAACACTGAATCGGTTCAGCAAAGCCGGTCATTGAGAATCCTGTTAGCCGAAGACAATCTGATCAACCGGAAGCTGGCAAAGGCGCTCTTGTCCAAGCGCGGGTGGCAGGTCACCTCCGTGGGAGATGGACAGGAAGTCCTTGATTTGCTCGGAAAGGAGACATTTGATCTGGTGTTGATGGACGTCCAGATGCCAGCGATGGATGGATATGAGGCGACCCGCCGAATCCGTCTGCTTGAGCGTGAAAATGGGGGGCATCTGCCCATCATCGCCATGACAGCGCACGCTATGAAGGGCGACAGGGATAAATGTCTGGAGGCCGGGATGGACGACTATGTGTCAAAACCCATTAAAGCCGGGGCGCTCTTTCAGGCTGTTGCGCGTCAAACTGGAGGCATTCCGGCCAGCGGCGTTCCGGTCAACAGCAGTCTGAACCTGGCCAAAGCCATGGACACTGTGGAAGGCGACAAGACGCTCTTGAAAGAACTGGTTGACACCTTTCTTGAAGACTATCCCCGGCAGCTGGCCGAACTGGAGGCCGTCATCGCCGAGCAGAACGCCCTTCAGGTCGAGCGGAAGGCCCACAGCTTCAAAGGCGCTGTGGGGAACTTTGGAGCCGACGCGGCCTACCAGTTGGCGTACGCCCTTGAGAACCTGGGGAGTCAGAGTCGTCTCGACGGCGCCACAGATCTTTTTAACCAGCTTCGTCATGAGATGGATCACGTACGAGAGATACTCATCCAACCCGGATGGGAGGAGACTCTGTGAGCATCCTCATCACACGAAATAAACCTGTCAGCCTGAGGATTCTCGATCTGTTCGAGCAAACGAGAAGCAAGAGACAATTTGCGGGCAAGAGGCGAGGGCAATGGGGATAAAGAGCAGATCCAGTCCCAGAAGCAATAATCCAAAATCCGACAGAAGATGTCCACTTGACGTGGACAAGAAGGAGACGGAAGATGTTAAGTGTGTTGATAGCAGAGGATGATCCGGTCTCGCGGCGCGTATTGGAGGCGTCGCTTGTGAAACAGGGTTACGATGTGGTCGTGGCGACGGACGGTCTTGAGGCGTGGGAGATTTTGCAGCGTGAAGATCATCCCGAGCTGGCGATATTGGACTGGATGATGCCGGGTCTGGATGGTGTGGATGTGTGCCGGAAGCTGCGCGCCTTGGAGGACAGCGGCTCTTATGTGTACATCATCCTGCTGACGGCAAAGGACCGGAAAGAGGATGTGGCTGCCGGATTGGATGCCGGTGCGGATGATTACATCTCCAAACCCTTCGACGCCCGCGAACTCTACGCTCGCGTCGAAGTTGGTATCCGAATCATCACCCTGCAAAATAAACTCCACGACCATGTGGAAAAACTCGAGGATGCTCTCTCGAGAGTTAAACTTCTTCAGGGCCTGTTGCCTATCTGTGCTTACTGCAAAAAAATCCGCAGCGACGAAAACTACTGGCAACAAGTTGAAAGCTACATTGTCCAGCACTCCGAAGCAAAATTTAGCCATAGCATCTGTCCTGAATGCTACAGCAAATACGTGAAACCTGAGCTGGATCAATTGTCTTTCGATATAGGCCCTGCCAATGAACACGTCCTTCGATACGCCGCTTCTGATGCGATGCGCGAAGCGCAATGTATTGACAAGGCAACCAAAGATATTCCGCAACTCTGTGATTGTGAACATCTGAAAAACCACAAATAGACATTTATCACATTCATCCAATCAATTTTATCGAGGCTATTGACATGCTGACACGCAATCTGTGCCTCAATTGCAAGCATTTCTATATCACCTGGGACAATGATCATCCCTACGGATGCAAAGGATTCGACACGAAGTCAAAGCAGTGTCCCTCGTTCGTTGTTTACAACGAGGCCAAGAGGCGAAGACGTCAGCACACCCCCTGTCCAATTCGTGATAATTGATTGATCTTCAAACCACTAGCTCGGCTAGTGGTTCTCGATCCTAAACTGGA
>CAZDVF010000008.1:0-7552 GCA_964508725.1 uncultured bacterium
GCAGCTCGAATTGAAAAATGAAGATTCATCTGATCCGTCTGAGTCAAAAAAAGAGCCAGAAAAGAAATCTGACAATCAGGTGAAGCAGGATGCACCCCAGGATGAATCGAATAAACCTTCAAATGAATCTGTTAAAAAGAAGAAACCTGATACTCCGCAACCATCTGTTCAAGTGCAGAAAGAGGGTGAGAATCAAACAGCACAACCAAAACAGCGGCAGCAGGTGGAAGAAAAACGTGTTATCTTTTCTGACACGGTCCGTATCTCGACCGCCAAGCTGGATGGTCTGTTAAGGCAGTCCGAGGAAATGTTGGCATCCAAGCTCTCATCGGCCCAGCAGGTTTCTGACTTTCGAGGCATTCTCTCTCTTATGGCCGTGTGGCGGAAAGAGTGGGAACGATTTCACAGTGACATCCGAAGTATCGGTGACTCCCTCAACAGGTCGAGCCAGGGTGCGCAGAACTCACCTGTTCTGCGGAAGCAAAGCGAGAAACTGGCAGCGTTTTGTGACTGGAATCAGGAGCAGCTCGATGTACTTGAAGAACGCATACACCCCATGTCAACAATGGCTGAATCAAACGCCCGCATGCTCAGCAGCATGGTCGATCAGTTGCTTGAGGAGATAAAAGAAGTATTAATGCTTCCTTTCTCAACGCTTACGAAGATGATTCCCAAAATCGTGCGCGATCTTTCGCGGGATCAGGGCAAAGATGTCGAACTCGTCATGCGAGGATCCACCACCGAGGTGGATCGTCGGATCCTCGAAGAAATGCGCGATCCCTTGATTCATTTGCTTCGTAATTGCGTGGATCACGGAATTGAGAAGTCCGATGTCCGGAAAGCCAAAGGGAAATCACCGGAAGGTACTATCACAGTCGAGATCGCACAGCAAAGCGGGGGAAAAATTGAGATCCTGCTTTCGGACGATGGCGCCGGTGTTGATCCACAAAAGGTCAAGGAAGTGGCTGTCAAACGTGGAATGATTTCTCAGGTCGAAGCTGATAAGTTATCCGATGAAGAGGCCATTGAACTCATATTTCAGTCCGATGTCTCCACAAGTCCTATCATCACCGATATTTCAGGGCGTGGTCTGGGATTGGCAATTGTACGCGAGAAGATCGAGAAACTGGGAGGACAGATTGCTCTCGAAACCGAGATCAACAAGGGCAGCTTGTTTCGAATCGTCCTGCCTGTGACTCTTGCGACATTCCGCGGGATTTTGGTTCGTGTTTCTGACCAGTTATTTGCTTTACCCACGGCGCACGTCGAAAAAGTGACGCGTATTCCCAGCAGTCTCATTAAGACTGTAGAGAATCGGGAAACGATTTCGCTCAATAATCAGGCCCTTTCACTGGTCTGGCTGGCTGATGTGCTCGAACGCCCGCGTAGAACGCTTTCTGATGATGTGTCCATCAATCTGCAGATTATGGTACTCAGCTTAGGAGAGCGGCGTATTGCATT
The DNA here is from genome assembly GCA_964508725.1 of uncultured bacterium. Lineage (GTDB taxonomy): Bacteria > Zhuqueibacterota > QNDG01 > QNDG01 > DSAB01 > CAZDVF01. The sequence continues at coordinate 1,462 of CAZDVF010000008.1, forward strand.
TGTTGTTGATGAGGTCATGAGCGAGCAGGAAGTGTTGGTTAAAAATTTTGGTCAACCGCTATCGCGAATTCGCAATGTAAGCGGTGCGGCGATTCTTGGAGCTGGCCAGGTGGTGGCCATTCTGAATGTTTCAGATCTAATCAAATCCGCGATTAAGGCTCCGGTCATGCAAAAGAAGGAGACTCAAACGGAGGAGGGCGCATCAATGAAGAAACACATCTTAGTGGCAGAAGATTCCATTACCTCCCGGACACTTCTTAAGAACATTCTCTTATCCGCCGGTTATGATGTGAAGACAGCTGTTGACGGACTGGATGCTTTCACGGTGCTGAAAGCCGGAGATTTTGATCTGGTGGTTTCAGACATCGAGATGCCGCGTATGACCGGATTTGAACTGGTGACAAAGATACGCAACACGAGTAAAACATCTGATTTGCCTGTTGTGCTGGTCACCGGACTCGAATCACGAGAAGATCGGGAACGCGGAATCGATGTTGGCGCCAATGCTTATATTGTCAAACGCAGTTTCGATCAGAGTAATTTACTGGATGTGATCGGAAAACTCATTTAAAAGTAAAGAGATACAAGATATGATTAGGGTACTGATAACTGAAGATTCGCCGGTTGTCCGCGGTTACCTGAAATACATCCTCAATGCCGATCCTGACATCGAAGTGGTAGGGATGGCAACCAATGGAGAAGAGGCTGTCACGATGGTGTCGGAGCTCAAACCCGATGTTGTGACCATGGATATCCATATGCCAAAAATGGATGGCTTTGAAGCGACCCGAAATATTATGGAAACGCATCCGGTGCCTATCGTAATCTGCAGCGCAAGCTGGAATCCTGAAGAGGTTGATAAAACCTTCCGGACTATGGAGGCAGGCGCTGTGGCAGCGCTTGAGAAGCCTGGCGGCATCGGTCATCCGCAGGCTGAATCGTCGGTTCGAGAACTCATCCAGACCGTGAAAATGATGTCGGATATCAAAGTGGTTCGCCGGTGGTCGCAGCTGCGCCGCGGATGGAAACCTCCCAAACCCGATATTTCTGATCGTCCGAAGATAAAAAGCACTCCTTCTTCGGATGTCAATATCGTGGTTGTGGGCGCGTCAACGGGCGGTCCTCTGGTTCTACAAACCATACTTGCGAATCTGCCGACACCTTTCCCTGTCCCTGTGGTCATTGTGCAGCACATCGCTCTGGGCTTTTTAGCTGGATTGGGCGACTGGCTCGAAAAGACGACCCGATTCCCTGTCAGCATTCCTCAAGATGGAGAACAACTGGTTTCAGGCAGGGCTTACCTGGCCCCGAACGGACATCATATGGGTGTGAGCCGTAACCTCCGTACTGTTTTAGCGAAAAATACCAATGATGATCCTATTTGCCCGTCAGTGTCTCATCTGTTTGAATCGGCAGTCAATTCATGTGGAAACAAGGTTGTCGGTGTCATCTTGACAGGTATGGGCCGTGATGGTGCGGCCGAGCTTAAAATGTTACGGGATCGAGGCGCTGTCACCATCGCCCAGGATGAAGAAAGTTCTGTGGTGCATGGCATGCCAGGAGAGGCCATTAAACTGGATGGTGTTGTGCATATTTTACCGCCGGAAGAAATCGCAGCGAAACTGGAAGAATTGGTTTTAATTAAAGATAGGGCGGCAAGTGCTGTGACCGCCTGAATTGTTTTGAGATAGAGGCGAGAGACCATGATGAATAGCCCAAATAAGTCATTAAACAGCAATGTCGAAATTCTCATCGTCGAGGATAGTCCCACCCAGGCGCTACACTTGAAACATGTCCTCACTCGGCAAGATTTTAAAGTTCGCATCGCACGTAACGGGAAAGACGCGCTCTCAACAATGCGAAATGAGAAGCCTACCATTGTGATCAGCGATATCATCATGCCCGAAATGGACGGGTATGAATTGTGCCGGCAAATCCGGGCTGATCAAGCGCTCCGTTCTGTTCCGGTTATCCTTCTCACGCAACTCGTCGATCCAAGAGACGTCATCCGTGGTCTCCTCTCGGGAGCCGATAATTTTGTAACCAAGCCTTACAGTGAACAATTTCTGATTTCCCGTATTCAGTACATTCTGGCCAACCAGGAGTTGCGGAGGAATTCGATTACCGAGATGGGAATCGAGATTATTTTTGCCGGGCAAAAACATTTTATCACATCCGACCGAATGCAGATTCTCGATCTTCTTTTTTCCACATTTGAGAATGCTGTGCAGCGCAACCAGGAGCTGGAAGAGGCAAACAAGGAATTGCGCAAGGCGCTCGAAACGATTGAAACCATCAACGATGTCTCTCAGAAGTTGAATCGTCTTCTCATGCCGGAAGGTGTGGCCGAGGCGATTGCTCTCGGCGTCAAGAAATTGATCGACTGCGATGTTTGCCGTGTTTACAGGATTGATGACGACGACAAGCATCTCGTTCAGGTTCTTTGTAGTGATAAGGGGAAGAAGGGTAAGAAACTGCGCATGAAGCAGAAGCTGGCAGTGGGCGAAGGTATAATCGGGCTTGTTTATGCCAGTGGTCGAGCGGAGCTGGTCGACGATGTCTCGAAACATCCTAAAACAAAATATCACAAGAGCGACAAGCCCGAGAATGAATCGTTGCTGGCGGTCCCGATGCAATACGAAGACAAAACCATGGGCGTTATCGTACTAACCAAGGCGGGACTCAGCCGTTTCACTGAGACCCACTTGAGAACCCTGACGATTTTAGCAGGCCAGGCAGCTGTGGCCATGGAGAACGCACGGCTATACGAGAGTCTGACGCGAAGTAAAGAGATGGCCGAGGCAGCCAATAGGGCCAAGAGCGAATTTCTTGCCAATATGAGCCACGAAATCCGAACGCCCATGAACAGCATTATTGGATTTTCCGATCTCCTGATGCAGGAAAATCTTTCCGGTGATTTGCGGGATTTTGTCCGGACCATCAAACTGAATGGCGAAGGCCTTCTTGAAATCATCAACGAAATACTGGATCTCTCGAAGGTTGAAACCGGTCGAATGGAGGTCGAGAGCGTCGATTTTGAAATGCAGGAACTGGTCGAGGGCGTCACACAGCTCCTCCGTCCACGTGTCCTGGACAAGGGGCTCACATTTGATGTCACAACGGATCCCAAAAATGAGATCTTCCTCGAAGCGGATCAGCTGAAAATACGCCAGATCATGGTTAACATCCTTGGAAACGCCGTTAAATTCACCGAAGAAGGCAAGATCGCAATGCATGTCTCGGTGGTTAAGAAACGGGGAAAACGCGGCATCATGACCATCAGTGTCTCTGACACCGGCATAGGCATTGCCGAAGACAAGCTTGATACGATTTTCGAAGCATTCACCCAGGCGGACGCCTCGATGACGCGTCGATTTGGCGGCACAGGACTGGGCCTGACATTGTGCAAGAAAATGGTCAAATTGATGGGTGGGGAGATCTGGGTTGAGTCAAATCCAGGCGAAGGAAGCACATTCACGTTTAACGTGCCTGTGCGGATTCTTCAAGAAGAGAAGAAGAAAAAATCCAAACGAAAAATACAAATTGAGTCGGCCAGTCAGGATAAAGCAGTGAAAGCGGTAACCGACTCGACCAAGAGTGTGATCCAAAAAGCCCTGACAGGCGGTTCAGACGGCGGTCTTTCTGAGAAAGTGCCGGTGGTGTTGGTGATCGAAGACAAGGGCAGCACGCTGGAACTTCTTGAACGCTACCTGGAAAAGGATGGGTATGAAGTCCTTTGCAGCACCACTGGTGAAGACGGCATTCTTAAAGCCAAGTTTTACCGTCCCGATGCCATCATTCTTGAAATTCTCCTCCCCGGTAAAATGGATGGCTGGGAAGTCCTGCGTGTTCTGAAATCCAGTAAATTAACAAAAGAAGTCCCTGTCATCGTTTGTTCGGTTCTATCAAATCAAAAGAAAGCTTATAGTCTCGGCGCCGTTGAATACATTGAAAAGCCCGCTCAGGAAAAGGCTCTTCTCGAGACGTTGCATCGTTCTGTTGGCATCCCCTCAGATAAAAAGAAAGAGATCCTTGTCGTGGATGACGACAAAACGGTTCTCGTCCTCTTTGAGAAATTGTTCGCAAGGGAGGGCGCTTCTGTTAAAACGTTTGACAACGGCATCGACGTCATCAAGTATCTTGAACACGACCGCAACATTGCCTTCATCGTACTCGATTTGCTTATGCCGGGTATTGACGGATTCGAGGTGCTTGACAAGATTAAGTCATCGAAGAAAACCCGCGACATTCCTGTCGTGATTTATACAGGCAAGAGATTAACAACACAGGAGCGATCTCGGCTCAGTACACGATATGCATTCCTTCTCGAGAAGACAAGGCAGACCCCCGAGATGTTACGCAAGCAGATTAATACACTGGTTTCGTCATCTCGCGTTGAGAAGAAGGTGACAAAGAAGCCTGTTAAAATCAAGATGGATCAGGGACGCATTCTGCTGGCCGAGGATGATCCTTCAGGCCAAAAGTTGATGAAGTTATTACTGAGCCGGATGGCCTACAATGTTGATCTGGCCTGCACTGGTAAAGAAGTCCTGAAGCTGCTTGAAGGCGGAACATATGACATCGTACTCATGGACATGGAAATGCCGGAGATGGATGGTTTTACGGCAACGCGACTCATTCGTCAGGATGATCGATACAAGGATCTTCCTATTGTCGCATTAACTGCTCACGCCATGAATGAACACAGGAAAAAGACTCTCAATGCTGGATGCAACGATTATTTATCAAAACCAGTTGATCGAGCCAAACTGGAGCTGATCATAGAAAAATATATCGGATCTGTCGAAGAAGAGGAGTCTCCAGCAGTTGTTGTTGAAGAAAAATCAACCGCTAAACAAGAGCCGGAAGATCCGCTCATGGCAGAACTCACCAGTTTCTTTATCTCTGATTTGGGCCAGCGTCTTGAACAGTTCAAAGAAGATGTTGCAATTAAAAACAAGGATGAAGTTGTTCGCTTCGGGCATTCACTCAAAGGAACTGCCGGTTCATATGGATTCCAGAAATTCTCGGACATCGGAGGACAGATCGAAGATGCGGGCAATCAGGATTCCTGGGATCGCATTGACGAGCTCAAAAAAGAGATTATCGAAGCATATCGCTATATAGGGGTAACAGATGAAGCCTGAAGAGATGACCATTTTGACGGTGGATGATACACCGTCAAACATTCGTCTTCTGACCCATTATCTTCAGAAGCAGGGATACAATGTCCTGACGGCTGAAGACGGTTTCGAGGGTTTCAAGGCGGCTTTTCAATACCATCCGGATCTCATTCTCCTGGATGTCATGATGCCGGGTACAGATGGCTATGAAGTGTGTGAACTGCTCAAGGCAGAAGAAGAGACCAAAGACATACCCGTTGTTTTTCTCACGGCAAAAACCGATGTCGAAGACAAAATTCGCGGTTTTGAACTTGGCGCTGTTGACTACATCACCAAGCCTTTTAACCTGATTGAAATTTCAACACGCGTGGAGTCACTTTTAAAACTGAAATACCTTGAAGAGCAAATGCCCCGCTACCAGCGAGCGCTGGATCAAATCCAACCCTGGTTCAGTCTGGGAAATGTCGGGCAGTCTGTTTCCGCCTCTATTGATGATATACTTGGTGTTCTCAAAGTTAATCTGCAGAAGATTCAGAAAAAAGCCGTAAAAGATGATACAGTTCAAAAGACAGCTGTCATCGCCCTCGAATTACTGGCTCGAATGGATTGCCTGATGGAACGCTGGAAAGGGGTGTCGCATGTCGGCGAGGCAAATCATGCGCCTGTTGACGTGCGGGATATTTTAGATGAAACATTTCTGTTGGCTGTTGATCAGATTGGAAATAAGGCAGTGAATGTCTCCTGGGATCGCCCTGATGAACAGGCCGTTGTTTGTGTGGATGCGGGACGACTCGAGCAGGCGCTTCTGTCGGTTCTTGTTCTTTTGGCCGATTTGTCAATGGATGAACGTACGATGACACTCTGTTTGAGTATGGGTCAATTGCCTAAAGAGTCAGCCATCCGAGGGAATAATAATGGCACTTTTGCCGAGATTGGTGCGGGACAAGAAGTTGCACGAGCATTTTTTC
>CAZDVF010000008.1:7562-19600 GCA_964508725.1 uncultured bacterium
GATTGAAATTCATGATCCAGGTGTGTCAAGTAAGATGGAAGCAATCGAGGATGAATTGGCGATGGTTTACCAGACAGGAGATTATCCTGAACTGGGTTTGGCGTTATCGGCTCTGGCTGGTTATGTGCGTGACGCAGGGGGGTGCATGGCGCTTCAGACGGCAAAAGGAAAAGGTGCGACGCTCACTTTTTATCTGCCAATCCTTGATGCCTGACTGAGTTCACATTTATTTAATATAATCCTTGCCTATCCTACCGTACAAGCAACAGCTTGATGCAGTCTGTTTTGTTTGACATTCGAAGTGTCACGATGTATAATCCACCTGGTACTGATCGATGATCTTCATCAGTGCCATCCCACGAAATGGCATGCTGGCCTGAGGGCATCCATCCTTTCACCAGCGTTTTGGCCTGCCGTCCTCTTACGTCCGCCACTGCAAGATTGACCTGTCCGCTCGTTTTCACGTCAAACTGGATGATCATTGATCCGTTTGACGGATTGGGATGCCCGGTCAGACCAACACCTTCCGAATTGTCCAAATGATTGAAGTTGATAATTCCAGTCGGTTCGTGACCGGGATTGATGATTAACTGGTCCAAATCCCTCACTGTGCAGTAGGGGATGTAGCCTTTCGTCAGTGACCGAGAATATGCGTCATCAATCCTGATTTGTGTTTGAAGATCGAAGAGAGGTATATTTCCATCTGAGAATGGATAATCGATCGTCAGGACCGTCTTGCCTTGATTGCGGTACGTATCGAGGACCGATTCTATTTCAGCGGTAACATTGCTCGGCGTGGCGATGCCATCACCCAGATATCCGTAGTGAAGATCCTCCTGACCGATTCCGTCCACAACATCAAGATACCATGCGACTTCTTCGGCGAGATGTGCGCCGTTTTGTGGAATGACAAGGAAATCCGTTTTGTAATTCCGTCCATGCCGGGCAAGAATATCGACAAGCCCGGCCATTTCAACTGCGGCAGTGACGCGTCCGGCATCAGCGAACGTAATATAGGCATCCACCAGATCGAGGTAAACGCCGTCAAAGCCTGCATCGATGATTTTATCCAGATACGTGAGCACAATCTGCCGCCATTCTGTGTGCCAGTATTGGACAGTGTAATTACCCGTCCAGGCATTATTTTCCGGTCCCAACCAGGCAGGATTTCCGGGGTGCCAGCTGGCTTGCCAGTAGAATCGATAATCCTCAGCCTCACCGATACTCAAGTAGGCCAGGACGGTTTTTTGCCTGTTGTTGCTGTTTTTCACGGCTTCGATCTCAGCGGCAGTGTAAGCTGTCTCGTCCGATCCGTCTGCGGAATAGTCAATGATGACCCAGTCAAAGGACGTTTGGGCAATGGCTTCCAGGTCAATAGATTGAAGCTGGCAAACAAAAGAGCGGGGGCGTGTGACGGGTTGAGAAACCGCCTTGTCGCAGATGATTGTGAATGCCAGTACAAGTAAGAGTCGTTTATAAAAGATATGCATTGACCAAATCCGATTCTCTGCTGTATTGGGTTAAATCATCACATCTGTAGTATTGCAATTCGACGATTAAAGTGCAAGTTGTTTTTCGTTGGATTTTGAAACTTTTATTTCGTATATTTCGTTAACGCTTAGAGTTCAGAAAAATATTGAGTTGGGCCTGATCCAAATCCCAGTTAGGAGAAAAAACATGACTCAGATGGCCGATGCACGAGCAGGCCGAATCACACCTGAGGTGGCGTCCGTTGCCAAAGATGAGCAGTGTGATGTCCATTTGCTGCAAGAGAGGATCGCGTCCGGTACAGTTGTTATTCCCAAGAATCGACACCACACCATCAGACCTGTTGGGATTGGAAAAGAACTGCGCACCAAGGTCAATGCCAATATCGGGACATCAACGGATCAGATCGACATCGATATCGAGGTGAAGAAAGCCCAAACTGCGATTCAGGCCGGCGCAGACGCGATCATGGATCTTTCCACCGGAGGCGATTTGGTCGCGATCCGCCGCTCAATAATGGACCAAGTGCCGGCTGTGATCGGAACGGTCCCCATCTATCAGGCTGTCGTTGAAACAGTGGATGCACGGGGCGCTTTGATCAAGTTGACGCCGGATGATCTGTTCAGAGTTCTGGAGCAACAGGCTGAGGAAGGTGTTGATTTCTTTACGGTTCATTGTGGTGTGACCCAGAGCAGCATCGCCCGTCTGCAGAATCAGGGGCGTTTGACCGATATCGTCAGCCGCGGCGGATCTTTCCTAACCACGTGGATGATCGCCAACGACCAGGATAATCCTCTTTACGAGCAATATGACAGGCTGCTCGAGATCGCGCGCGCCCACGATGTGACCCTCAGTCTGGGGGACGGACTGCGTCCAGGATGCCTGGATGATGCGACCGACCGAGCACAGATTGAAGAGTTGATCATTCTGGGCGAACTGACAAAACGGGCGTGGGAGCAGGATGTTCAGGTCATGATCGAAGGTCCGGGACACGTGCCCCTCGATCAGATCAAGACCAATATCCAATTACAAAAACAGCTTTGTTCCGGTGCGCCATTTTACGTTTTGGGACCCATTGTTACAGACGTGGCGCCTGGATACGATCACATTACGTCGGCAATCGGTGGGGCCATTGCCGCTGAGGCCGGAGCAGATTTTTTATGCTACGTGACGCCAGGCGAGCATCTGAAGCTTCCTGATATAGATGATGTGAGGCGGGGAGTCATTGCGACTCGCATTGCCGCCCATGCAGCGGATATCGTTAAAGGTGTTCCAGGTGCTGTTGAATGGGACCGGGCCATGTCAAAAGCGCGAAAGGACCGTGACTGGGACGCGCAAATCAAGTTGGCCATTGATCCTGGGCATGCAAAACAGATCCGTGAGAAGGCGCTTCCAAACAGTGAGGATGTGTGTACCATGTGCGGGGAATACTGCGCCATCAAGTTGGTTGATGAGGCCCTGGGAAAAACAGAGAGTACTCCATGCTCAAAGTTTTGACATATCCCGATCCAATTTTACGCCGGCAATCTGAACAGATCAATGCCATTGATGATGGATTGTCCGAACTGTTTGATAACATGACGGAAACCATGTACATCGCTGATGGTGTCGGATTGGCAGCGCCGCAAATAGGCGTATCCAAACAACTGTTTGTCGTGGATGCCGGTGAAGGGCCGATGGTCTTTTTAAATCCTGAGATCATCCGGCAAGATGACGAACAGGAAACAGTTGAGGAGGGATGCTTAAGTCTTCCGGGTATCCATGTCGATGTGACGCGCGCCAGGCGCATTGTTCTTCGCAGTCTGGACGAGTCTGGACGTGTACGTGAGATTGAGGCTGACGGTTTGCTGGCACGTGTATTTCAACACGAGATTGACCATTTAAATGGTGTGCTCATCATCGATCATGCATCGTCCGTTCAACGCGCGCTTCTGAGATCCAAACTCCGTAAACTCGAAAAGGAATCCTGACTCTTTTTTTAACAGGAGGAACAGGCCATTCGTGGATTATTAAAAGGAATCCCTGTCTCTGAGGGAATAGCAATCGGAACAGTATTCAAGCTGGAGAGCCCGTGGGATGAAGTCATCTCTGTTGACCTGTCAAACGATCAGATTACCATCGAGCAACAACGTTACCAGACTGCTCTCAAAGAAGTGGATCGGCAATTGATCGAATGCCGTGACCGTGTACGCAGGGAGATTGGTGTTGAAGAAGCGAGAATTTTTGAAGCGCATCTGGCCATTTTGAAGGATGCTTTTTTCCAAGATGGTATCTCCGGCGAGATAGCCTCCGAAAGGAAGAACGCCGAGTATCTGCTGAAATCCGGTTTGGAAAAGTGGAACCGCTCTTTTGAAAGTATGGACAATGATCATTTTCGTCTTCGATTTGATGATATTCGCGATGTGTCCGTTCGTATTCTGCGAATCCTGCTGCAGACCGAGGAGATCAGTTTTCCCACCGACAAACCGGCAATTCTGGTCGCCCACAGCCTGACGCCTTCAGACACGGCGCGCATTGATCGTGTAAAGATTGTCGGTTTCGCCACAGAACTTGGTGGATTGACATCTCACGCATCCATTCTGGCGCGCTCCATGGGAATTCCCGCGGTCGTGGGTGTAGAACGCCTGATGAAAAGCGCTTCCGACGGCGATATGCTTATTGTGGACGGCAATTCGGGCATCTTGCACATTGATCCACCGAATGATCTTGTTACAGGCTACGAGAAACGCAAGAAACAGTTCAATGTTTACTGGCAGCGTTTGGCAGAAGAGGCCACCCTGGAGGCTGTGACAACCGATGGCACTTCGATTTCACTGAAGGCAAACGTGGGTATAACTGCTGATATCGGCATGGCCCTTAAATATTGCGCCGATGGCATCGGGCTTTTTCGTACAGAGCTGCCATTTCTCATTGCCGGACGTCTCCTTGGCGAAGAGGAGCAGTTTAAATTGTACCGCACCGTAGCCGAATCTATGGGAAGTCAATCCGTTACCATCAGGACGCTGGATCTTGGAGGCGATAAATTCCTTCCTTTCCAGGGAATCGAGAAAGAGAGTAATCCTTTTCTGGGATGGCGATCCATTCGTATTTTTCTGCAAGAACGAGATGTCTTCAAGATCCAGCTTCGGGCCATTTTGCGGGCCAGCTATTTTGGAAGAGTCCGGATTATGTTTCCGATGATTTCAAGCATGGAGGAGATTCTTCAAATTCGTGAAGTCTTGGACGAAACAAAAGATGATCTCAAACACGATGGCATTCCGTTTGATGAAGAGATCAAGATGGGAATCATGATTGAGGTCCCATCTGCCGCAATTTTATCGCATCAATTGATTCGGCACGTTGACTTCTTTAGTATCGGAACGAATGATCTGATTCAATACGCCCTGGCCGTTGATCGTAATAATGAACGGGTTGCACGATTTTATCAACCTCTCAATCCTGCAATCCTGCATTTAATCAGAAAGACCGTTGATGCGGCCTTATGTGCTGGCAAACCTGTGTCCCTTTGTGGTGAAATGGCCGGGAATCCAATCTACACGGTCATGCTGCTTGGGTTGGGACTTCGTGAATTGAGTATGAGTCCGCTTATGCTGCCTGAGGTGAAAGAACGTGTGCGTGCCATATCCATCGACGAGTGTGAATCGGTCCGAGATATGTTACTCGAGAAAGACTCAGCCGATGAGATTGAGAAGGCATTGTGGGCGTTTCATTTTCATGTGAACAAGCGGCAGCCCGTGCCGTTTATTGAGAAATCGTCAATGAAGGAGTGGGATAACAATTCTGAGACGCTTCCCAAATAGCTTGACTTTATTGAACAATTGCATTAAATTGACCACGATTTATTCAAATCGTTAAGGACGCAACAGATTCAAGAGTTGCTATCCTGATATGTCGAATAAATCTAAACACAGTATAAAATGGCGGTGTAGCTCAGTTGGTAGAGCAGCGGAATCATAATCCGCTTGTCCGGGGTTCGAGTCCCTGCGCCGCTACAATACAGACAAGGGCTGCATGATGCAAGCCCTTTTTCTTTTGAGGATATCGTGAGCGATCTGGTTTCATATCTTGAGGAGTATATCCGTAAACAGAATCTTCTAAAAGCCGGGGACAAGCTGGTTTTAGCGGTTTCAGGCGGTGTCGATTCGGTGGTCATGCTGGATCTTTTTGTCAGACTGCGTAAAGAATGGAATCTATCTCTTGTTATCGCTCATCTGAATCATAGTTTGAGGGGGCGGGAAGCTGATCGGGACGAATTTTTTGTGTGTGGTGCTGCACGGCGATATGGTCTGCCATTTTTTAGCATGAAGGCAGATGTCACTGCTCTTGCTCAAGGACAGAAATTAAGTATCGAAGAGGCGGCCAGAGATGTCCGCTTTCAATTTCTACGGCAACTTTTGTATCGCCTTCGGTTTAATTCAATTGCGTTAGCGCATCAGGCCGATGATCAGGCTGAAACGGTTCTCATGCGGATGACGCGGGGTTCAGGACTTCGCGGATTATCCGGTATCCGTTCTAAACAAGGGGACGTCATTCACCCGTTGTTGTTTGCTTCACGAACAGACATTGAAAAGTACGCGACTGATCACGGCTTGCCGTATGTTGTCGATGCCACCAATCGCGACAGGCGTTACCTGCGTAATCGCATTCGGTACGATGTAATACCCATCCTCAGGGCGCATGTTAATTCCAAAGCCGTAGAGAACATCTGCCGTACAGCTGCTGATGCTGCGGAAGCCCAGGAGGCCCTCGAAGCGGTGATTCATCAGATTTTAAGAGACATGACTGAGAAGGCACTGGCTGATGGTTCGGCAATTGACTTGTCCGCTTTTCAAAAGATTGATCCCTTTCTCCAACGTATCTTCGTCATCGAGTGGATTCGCCGTTTTACCGATAATACACAGGTTCGGCGAAATGTTATTTTCCGCATTTTAGATCTTGCCAAAAAAGGAAGAAGAGGGGGGCGCATTCATGTGGAAGGGGATCTCTGGATCGTGCGCAGAGACCCTCTGTTGGTATTAGTGAGACGGGCCATGGAATGGGATCCTATCCCAGTCCATATTGGAGATCGGATTGATCTCTCGGTTTGTGGTTTACAGTTTCAATCCCAGCTTGTCAATGTGTATCCAGGTCGCTTCTCTTCCGATGAGCGTATCGGGTATCTCGATCTTGACCGGTTGACACTACCACTCCTGCTTCGTAACTGTCGGCCCGGAGACTGGTTCATTCCTCTGGGGATGAGTGGGCGAAAAAAGGTGAACGATTATTTTATCGATGAGAAGGTTCCGATTGACCAACGGAGACACACCCCGCTTTTAGTGGGGGGGAATGACATTGTGTGGATTGCCGGTTATCGCATTGACGACCGGTTTCGCATTACCGACAAGACGCGATCTGTTTTGAAGGTGTCGATCAAGCCTTTAGACGAGTAATGCGTAATATCCCGATATCCTGAAGAAAATGTGAATCAAGTTTCCTCCTCTTTTAATGCGTCAAATATCCGCTTCTTGACGATAAAAATCCACAAAGCCGCTATCCAATTTTAAACATTTCCTGAAACAAAAGACTTGACATTGACGTAGATTCATTGTAAGTTAGTTACATAAGTAGTTAACCAACTAACTATGTTGGCTTCAATCCCTGAACTTCTCATCAAGTCAAGGCAGGCGAGGAATAGAAATGAAACCTGAATTTGAATCAGATAAATCCATTTACTTGCAGATAGCCGAGGGAATTGAAGATGATATTCTGCAAAACATCCTTGAAGAAGAGGGGCAGGCGCCGTCAACCAATCAGATGGCGGTTATGTACCGAATCAATCCTGCGACTGCCGCCAAGGGCATTAATATGCTGGTCAATGAAGGAATATTATATAAAAAACGGGGGATAGGGATGTTTGTATCGACTGGTGCAGTAAAGAAAATTCGTAAAAAAAGAAAAGCGGTATTTTACGAAAGATATATTATCCCTTTATTACACGAAGCATCCAACCTTGGAATCTCGAAACATGACCTTACAGAGATGATTAATAAAGCGAGGGGAGGTAAAAATGGGGAAAATTAATCCAGTTTTATCAATAGATAACATCACTAAATCCTATGGATCCATCGACGCGCTTAAGAATGTCCATATTGATTTTTCGGGAAATAAGATTTATGGACTGTTCGGACGAAACGGTGCTGGTAAAACGACGCTTCTGGACATCATTGCATCCCGTATTTTTGCGGATAAGGGAAACGTTATCTACTTAGGGAAGGATATCACAAAGCATCCGGAAATCATTGCAAAAGATTGTTGTTATATGCCTGAGAAGCATTATTTTCCCGGGAGTCTTAAAGTAAAGACCTTGTTGTCTTATGCACAAATGTCATTCTCTGATTACAATGTGCAGACTGAAGAAAGGCTGTGTCAGATTTTTAAACTCAATACAGATCAGAAATACAAAGATTTATCCAGAGGATTTCAATCAATTTTTCGAATTGTGTGCGGTCTTGCTTCCACCGCTCCCATTACCATTTTTGATGAACCTGTGCTCGGGCTTGATGCGGTAGCAAGAGACCAGTTTTACCAGGAGTTGATTGAAACATTCACCGGTAATCCACGGCTTTATATCATCTCAACCCATTTTATCGAAGAGTCGGCTGACCTGTTTAATGAAGCCATCATCATTCACAAAGGTCAAATACTGCGGCAGGCACCGGTGGCGTCATTACTTTCAAATGCCTTTTATGTTTCAGGAAATTCATCCCGGGTGAATACATTCGTTGAAAAGCGAACGATTATTGGCATCCAGACAATCAATGATCAGAAAACAGCTGTGGTCGAGGGGGATTTGCATTCCGAGCCGCCATCTCAAGGTTTACGATTTTCACCTCTGACGATTCAAAAGTTATTTATCCACCTGACAAACAACCAAATTCAACAGGAGCTGAAGCCATGAAGAAACTTATGTCATTTAAATATAAAATGCGTGTCCAATGGACCATGGCGGGCTGGTACCTGGGAATTTATCTGCTAACCATGTTACTGGTATACGGCGCCCTGATTGAAACATCAGTCATCAGTGAGAACGATGGAAGTCTGATATATCGCATATGGGGATCGGTCATCTTTCTGTTCGCCATTTCAATACGATTCAGAGAAGATTTTAACTTTTTGTTGACACTCAGCAATACACGCCGTGATATTTTCCTGGCTTATTTGGGTACGGCACTTGTTTTTAGTGCAATCTTTAGCGGACTGATTCTTTTGGAAAGAGTGATTGTGGATCATTTAAATCAAGTCTTGGGATTTCACAATATCACAGATCCCCTGCATCTTTTTGCACCCTATGCTGTAAACAACCTTTTTCTGCAGTTTGTCTATTTTCTGACGCTTTGTTTCTTCTGCTCGGTTACCGGAATATTTCTGGGAAGTCTGCTATACAGGTTAGGCAAAAAATTCACATTGCTTTTCTGGCTTGTTTTCTCTGCAATACCGATGATCATTATGCCGATACTCCTGTGGACCCTGCACCAGCGTCGTGAGCTGACGCAATATATGGCTGCCCTGGGAAACACTTTGAAGAATTTCAATGTTATTACCGGATCAGCCGTGCTGTTGACTCTTGCTGTGATTTTCAGTGCAGCTGTCTGGCTCAATTTAAGACGGATGCCGCAGAGTCGTATTTCGTGATCCTGCATTTTGGATGGAGGATAAATAATGGCTCAAATTGTGAATTCACATAAAGGAAATCGGATTGACTTTCTGGACAATCTACGAACGTTCATGATTTTTCTGGTTGTTGTTGTCCATTCCGGACTTGTTTATGAGAAAGGAATTTTTTCAGCGTTTATCTGGATTGTATATGATCCAGCAACGAATACAGTTGTTCCTGTTTTAAGAATTATACTGGATATTTTTATCATGTCAACCATTTTCTTTATTTCAGGATTTTTAACTCCCTTATCTTTAAAAAGCAAGAGTGGTTGGGCATTCGTAAGATCAAAATTCAAACGGTTGATCATTCCCTGGATGATTGCAGTATTGACGCTCATACCGTTGTATAAAACATTGTTTCTATACTCAAGGAATTTACCCCAGCAAGATTGGACAACCTATTTTCACTGGAGCAATGGAATATGGGGCCAAAACTGGTTATGGTTTCTTCCGGTTCTTTTTTTATTCAACATCCTATATTTATTATTATCAAAAGTTAAAATAAAATTTTCTGATATTTCAATAAAGCAAGCAGTTGGGATTATCTTTGTCATGGGCTTCATTTATAGTGTTTGTATGGATATATTTCATTTTCAGGGATGGACAAAAACAATTTTACTGGATTTCCAGAATGAACGGCTTCTCATTTACTTCATGATGTTTCTATTCGGCTCACTTTGTTATAAGCTGAAGACATTTGAATCAGAACCGAGAATTGGAAGACTCTACATTATAGTGATCTTTACGTGTTGGATGCCGATCATG
This sequence comes from uncultured bacterium, assembly GCA_964508725.1. Lineage (GTDB taxonomy): Bacteria > Zhuqueibacterota > QNDG01 > QNDG01 > DSAB01 > CAZDVF01. The sequence goes on from CAZDVF010000008.1 coordinate 17,511, forward strand.
ATATATCATTCTTTCTACATGAATTCCTTGATAAGGCCGGGTGAGTCCATCTTTTCCGATTTAATCGATACGTTGCTGCTTTGGTTCAGCTTTCATCTTTCTTTGCTCTGTCTACTATACCTGATGATACATACATTCAGAGCTTACTTTGACATACAAGGAAGAATCAGTCATACGCTGAACCAAAATTCTTATCACGTGTATGTCATCCATACGATTGTGATGGGTGGATTGGCATTCATCATGCTGAATATCACTCTGCCTTCAATATTCAAGTTCCTGCTACTGGTCGTGTCAACATTTGGTGTAAGTCATTTATTCATTTATTTGTATAGAGAATTTATCCAATCGAAATCACAAAAAAGGGTAGTGTAAAATTGGCAATTCATCAAAACCTAATTTTGGAGGAAACAGTCATGAAAACTGTCATCACAACATTACTCGCCGTCACACTTCTCACCTTTGTCGGTTGCGGAAAACAGGAGAATCCTGTCCCTGAAGTCGATCTCCACACAGCAGCCGTTTTAGGAGATCTTGAAGCCGTGAAGCAGCATATTAAAGCCGGTTCAGATCTGAATGTAAAAGAACCGACGAGAGGCTCCACGCCTCTGATTACTGCAACAGTGTTTGGCAAGACAGATGTGGCCATGGCTTTGATTGAAGCAGGGGCTGATGTCAACTACCAAAATAACGAAGGATCAACAGCCCTTCACAGCGCTGCGCTCTTTTGCCGCATTGAGATTGTTAGGGCTCTGCTTGAAAAGGGCGCTGATAAAAAAATAATGAACAAAGATGGCCGTATTGCGATGGATTCTGTTACACGTCCTTTTGCTGATATGAAAGGTATCTACGACGGACTTGGAGCCTCCCTTAAACCACTGGGACTGGTACTCGATTATGACTATATTAAAATGATGCGACCACAAATTGCTGAGATGTTGCGGTAGTCACAATTTTATTTCGAATCGAAGAATCGCTTATAGTTTGCAAGTGGATTGGACATGAACCGCCATCTCCTTATTGATTGATCTTCAAACCACTAGCTCAGATAGTGGTTCTCGATCCTAAACTGGACGGCAGATACCTGCCATCGTTTACTCCAATCTCCTGAGTCAAAACGGGATGGATCACAACCATCTGTTATCATCCGATAGAAGCTGTTTTATCCACAATACTTGATCGTCGGATTTTGAAGATGGACTTGGGTATATTCTCTGTATTGTCCTCATACCAAAGGCATATTTTACGATGTTGGACTTCGGGTTTCGAATTCCAACTGATGAATCAATGTCCGGGCGCGGTCGCGATCGTTTTGCGTTTCAAACGACAGACGGATAGTGCCGGCATCGCCTTCCCTGATTTTGACAACTTCGATGTCACGGATATTGATGGCGCTCTCAGCCAGTGCACTGGTGACGGACGCGAGGATGCCGGGCTTGTCCTCAGCCAAAAAAAAGAGATCCAGCAATGGGCGGAGGAATCCTTTTGTGTCGCGTGGAATGGTTTGCCGGTATTGGGCCGCACGACGAAACGCATCTCCGCCAGTGTGGGACAACATATCCAATTTTAACTTTTCCAGCGTCATAATGAATCTGTCCACACTATCGCAGATGGATTGCGTGTTTGTAGCGAGGATGTCTTCCCACCTTGTGTAGGGACTGGAGGCAATACGGGTCATGTCCCTAAATCCACCGGAAGCCAGTTTGAGGAAGAAGCTTGATTCACACTGGCAGTCGGCCGCCAGATTCATCAACGCCACGGCGCAGAGTTGGGGAAGGTGACTGACAAGCGATGCGATGCGATCGTGCGCCTCTGCAGTGAGCAATAAAACTTTCGCGCCAACACCCTCGATCAGGTTGCCCATTGTCCGCATCCAGTGGGCTGGCAATGCTTGATCCGGTGTTAAAATCCATGCTGTATTTTCAAAAAGAAGAGGATTTGCGTGGCTGATCCCCTGGTGTTCGCTGCCTGTCATGGGATGGCCACCCAGAAAATATGCCTTGTCCGTAAAATAAGCTTTGGCTTGTTTTGTAATGTCGGCCTTGGTGCTGCCGATGTCAGTGACGAGACATCCGGGTTTGACGGATGCA
>CAZDVF010000009.1:0-19592 GCA_964508725.1 uncultured bacterium
CGTCCCTGTGTTTTTGCGGAAGGGTTCGCCGGTGTTGGGATTGGCTTCGAAGCGCGGGAAGTTGGAGCTGGAAATGGAGAGCCTGATCCGATGGCCGGGCGCAAACACGATGGCCGTGGACCAGAGATCCACTTCAAACGTATCGACTTCACCGGGCGTGAGGAAGTCCTCCCTCCACAATGATTTTCTGTGGCGCGCCTGGATGATCCCGTCTGCCACGAGCATGGAGCGGCCATCCGGATACACGTCAGACAGCTTGGCTGTGAAGTCGGTGTCGAGGGCGTCCGACGACGCGAAGAGGGTCACTGTGATCCGTCCCGCGACTGTGAGCGAGTCCTGCACCGGGTCCGAAGTGTAGATCAGGACGTCGGACCGGTTCTCCACACCCCGCTGGTCGTACGCGCCGGCGGGCAGGTTGAGGTTTCGTCCACCCACTGTCGGCACGGGATCGTCCGGATCGTAGGTGAAGGCGTCTGGCGGCTCGTTCCAATCCGGCGGATCGGTGGAGAGGCGGCCGTTCTCCCGCAGATAGAAAGCGGTTGCCTCTGACGGCGGCGGCCAGGTTCCGGTTTCGATCCATCGATTGCCGGGTCCGGCGGGCTGGTCGGCGTCGCCCATGAGGTAATACTGCACTGGCGGAAGCGCGTTCACGCCGTTGGCCCTGTCTTTCAGGTGAAAGTCAAACCATTCGATCATCCACGCAATGAGATCGACGTCGCCCGATCGGGGGAAGATGAGCTGGCCTGCGGAAAAAAGGGCGATGTTGTGGGTCCACGGCCCGATCAGAAGCTTCTGGCGTCCCCTTGCGCCCAGGCCGCCGTGTTCCTGAATCCCGCAAAACGCATTGATCTGCCCTTGAACGAAAATGTCGTGCCATCCGCCCGCGTGGAAAATGGGCACGTCCACCTGGTCGTACCGGGTGGAGAGGTTGACCAGATCGTAGAGGGGCTCGTAGCTGGAGTGGTCCGCGAAATAGTTGATGAGGTGGCCGCTGCCGTTGCTGCGCAGCCAGGTGTCGACCAGGGAGCGGCGGTACGCGCCGCCGTAGAACAGGGCGTCTTCGTAGAGGTTGGATGCGGCCACGATGATGAAGCAGCACGCCAGATGGGGCGGGGCGGCTCCGGCCAAAAAGTACTGGGTGATGCCCAGGGCCGATGCGCCCCAGGTGCCGATGCGGCCGTTCGACCAGGGCTGGGCCGCTGCCCACTCCACCGTATCGTAGCCGTCCTGCTTTGCGCCCCAACTGTCAGAAAAATAGAGCGAGTCAGCGCCTTCAGAGGCGTGCCTGCCGCGGGTGTCCTGCACCACCAGAGCGTACCGCTTGATGTCGGTGAGCAGGGCGGCGACTGCGTCGTCCATGGCCGAGGCTTTGTTGTAGGGCGAGCGGATGAGAATCACGGGCCAGGGGCCGTCACCCAGGGTCGGCAGAAACACGTCGGTCGAGAGCCGCACGCCATCGCGCATGGGCGCCATGACGGTGTGTTTTTCGACGGCTGGAAGGTCCGTTAATACGGTAGCAAGAAAGAGCGTGAGGATGGATTGTCGGAAACGTATTAGCATGCGTGTTCCCCCTGCGGGATACCGAGGCATATTCAACGTACGAAAGAGCGAATTGAAAATCAAGCCACTTTTACGAATCCTTCCGCTCGAGCACAGTCACGACTTCGATGTGCTTGGTGTGGGGAAACATGTCTACAGGCTGAATGGCTTTGATGGCGTAGGTCTTGGCGCAGAGTTCGGCCAGGTCGCGGGCGAGTATGGCGGGGTTGCACGAGACGTAGACGAGTTTTGGCGGGGCCAGGGCCAGGAGGTGCTTGATGGTTTTGGGGTGTGTGCCGCCGCGGGGCGGGTCGAGCACGGCCACGTCCGGGCGTCCGAATGTGGTGAAAAAAGCGTCCTGTTCTTTCAGCGCATCCTTCATGTCGGCCAGGACGAAATTGATGTTGTCCAGCCCGTTGCGCCGGGCGTTGCGGCGCGCGTCTGCAATAGCTGTGGGAATGGCTTCGATGCCCAGCACCTTGCTGACCCGGTCCGCTAAAAAAATCCCAATAGCCCCGGTTCCGCAGTAGAGGTCGTAGAGGGTGTCCGTGGGCTGCAGGTCAGCCAGATCCGCAATCGCCTCGAACAGGATTTCGGCCTGCTTCGTGTTGGTCTGGAAAAAGGCGGCGGGCGAGATCTCAAACGTTCGCTCTCCCAGTTTGTCGGTGATGTGACCCGGGCCGAAGAGCACCCGCTCCGATTCAGCCACTGCCACCTGGCCCAGACTGTCTGTTATGCCGTGAACCAGTGTCGTGATCTCCGGGTGCGCGTGGGTCAGCTCCTCGGAGAGCGTATCCACAGCCTGAATGCCGTGTTCCGCTTCCTGTCCCGACGTGATGATGGAGACCATGAGGTCGGCGGTGTTTGCGCCTTCCCGCAGAATGAAGAAGCGCCAGAATCCGACGTGGCTTCTCGTGTCATAGGGTAAAAGTCCTGACGTGAAAGTCAGCCGTTTGACGGTCGTGAGGATGTTGTTGGCCCGTTCCGATTGCAGGTGGCAGATGTCGATGTCGAGCACCTTTTCGAACGAGCGAGGCGCGTGCAGGCCCAGAGCGAAATTCCACGGTTTGGCGTCCTCCTCGTCCTGGGTCAGCCAGCGGCGCGATCCGAACGAGAACTCCATCTTGTTCCGGTAGGCGTAGATGGTTTTGGCGGGTATCGTTGGGAGGACCGTGATGTCCTTCAAGCCGCCCAGACGGGTCAGCACGTCCCTCACTTGCCGGGTCTTGGCCTCGACCTGCTGCGCGTAATCCAGATGCTGCAACTGGCATCCGCCGCAGACGCCGAAGTGGGGGCAGGGAGGGTCCACCTGATGGGGCGACGGCTCCAATATCTCGCTGACAATAGCCTCACCAAACGATTTCTTTTTCTTGCGGATGAGGGCCCGGACCTTCTGGCCTGGAATGCCTTTGTCTACAAACCAGACGAAATTATCTTTGCGCGCCACGCCCCGTGCGCCGAAAGACAGGTCATCGATGGTCAGTTCGATGTATTTCGGAGTGTTCGGTTTTTTCGCCATGTTTTCTTTCTCGTTTTGTGCGGGATCAATCTACGGAAGGGCAGGGAGAAATGCAAGGATGAATCTGTGCGAGTGACTTGTCGAAAGCCTTTGATGTCTTTGCGAGGGAGTGGAACGACCGAAGCAACCTCTTTGAATCCCGCCAGAGATCCCGTCTTCGGCGGACTCATGCCCTCCCCTTGTAGTATAATTTCACTTTCGCATTGGGCCGCGGCTGATAAAAAGGCCATTTCCCCCTTCATCCCTTTGAAAAGATTGGGAATAAGCAATTCTATATGAGTTTTGTATCTTGACAAAGGCGGGCGGATTGGTTATAATTAGGGACGCGTTGTCGCATTTCCTCTCCACACTCAGTTGACTGAAGGGGAGGGATGGATCAATTATGAATGTACTTGTCTCAAACGAGAGGATCATCGATGAATCAAGGACCGGGTCCCCAGCAGATCAATGTGGAGCTGGGCGAAAAAGAATCTGAAGGCATATATTCCAACTTTGTCCTCATCAGTCATTCCCCTGCGGAATTCGTTCTGGATTTTACGCGCATGCTTCCCGGTGTGCCCAAGACCAAAGTCTTTGCCCGTATCATCATGACGCCGCCGCATGCCAAATCGCTCTTCAACGCCCTTGGCGAGAATATTAAAAAATTTGAAAAAGAATTCGGAGAGATCAAGCTCCTCGGAACAGAACAGGGCAAGCAGTTTGGTTTCAAGTCACAGAGCGGCGCTCCGTCTTCCACCAAGCCAGAAGGATCTTGACAGAGAGGGACGTTCGAGAGTGATGGCTGTTTTGATATTGGTGAGGCGGTGGCGGATTCGATGGATGTTACCAATCGGTGTCCTCTTGTCTATATTTTGTCTGACTCATCCTGTACAGGCACAGAACGGAGATTATTTTCGCTCCATGTCCATCGCTGTTGAATTGGGCAACTGGCAGCCTCACAGCCTGAATGATGATCCCCGTTTCGACACATTTGGCGCAGCAGGCGCGACACCTTTTTGGGGGCTGGCTTTTTGCGTCCCCGTTAAGAGGGATTTGGGTCTTTGCCTTTCGGTGGGGTACTGGTCGCTGAAAGATCTGGAGCGGATCGAAAGCGTCCATTCATTGACGCTCCACCCTATTACCATTGACATGAAATACTGGTTTATCCCTGACAACCGGCTGTCGGCTTACGTTTCGTATGGCGGAGGTATTTGGTGGGGCGTGGAGAACGAGACCTCGCCGTTTGGGCCGAAATTCCGTGAGGCGCGATCCGGCTGGGGCGCCAGTCTGGGCGCTGGTTTTGACCTGGTGGTTTTTCGTAACATGGGATTGGGGCTGGCTTTTCAGTATCATTATGTTCGCTTTCAGAAACCATTGGGCGGCGTGTCCGATTTCAGCGGGCCCAAGATTATGGGCCAGGTCTTTTATTTCTTGTGAGTGTTTACAGGGTTGCTTCCGCCACTTGATCAGGCCAAACCTGATCACAGAATAAATCCAATTCCGCTATTTTTAAGAATGAAATCGGAAATTCATCAATCTCCAATGCGGGGGATGTCAACATGGCTGAAACACATGCATTTCTCATCGGTGGACAGAAGCGGCATGCACGCGAGACGCTGGAAGTCCGCAATCCATTTAACGATGAGGTGGTAGGTGAAGTGTCGCGGCCGTCGGCCGAGCATGTAGATGACGGGATCCGGTCAGCTGTCACGGCCTTTTCGGAAACACGTTCTCTGCCTTCGTATCGCAGGGCCGAGATTCTGGAGAAAACAGCCAGCGGCATCCGAAACCGCAAGGAGGACATGGCGCGCGTGCTCTGCCAGGAGGCAGGCAAACCCATCCGGCATGCGCGGGGAGAAGTGGATCGCGCCATCTGTACGCTGACGCTGGCAGCCGAAGAAGCCAAACGGATGGAGGGCGAGGCCATTCCGCTGGACATCACGCCGGCAGCGGGCAACCGATTGGGCATCGTGCGGCGGTTTCCCATCGGCCCTGTAGCTGGAATTTCCCCTTTTAATTTCCCCCTGAACCTGGTTTGCCACAAGGTGGCTCCGGCGCTGGCAGCGGGCAATACCATTGTCCTCAAGCCGGCCAGCAGCACGCCTCTTTCTGCTTTAATGCTGGGAGAAGTTTTCACGGAAGCCGGAGCCGTTCCAGGATCGATCAACGTGCTGCCGTGCAGCGCGCGAGATGCGGGCGCGCTGGTGACGGACTCCAGACTCAAAATGGTGACATTTACAGGCAGCGCAGAAGTGGGATGGAAGATCAAGGCCGAATCCGGCAAAAAGCGGGTCTGTCTCGAACTGGGCGGCAATGCGGCGCTGATCATCGAGCCCGACGCTGACATGAAAGTGGCGGTGGAACGGTCCGTTCTCGGCGGATACGCTTACGCCGGCCAGATTTGCATCTCGCTGCAGCGGATCTATATCCATGAATCGGTTTATGATGACTTTAACGAGGCGTTCGTCCATGCTGTCCAGAAGATCAAATTGGGGGATCCCCTTCTCGAAACAACTGACGTGGGACCCATGATCGACGAGGCGTCGGCGATTCAGACGGATGCGTGGGTGCGCGAGGCGGTGGATGCGGGTGCCCGTGTCCTTGCCGGCGGAGAACGGGACGGCACGCTCGTTCAGCCGACAGTCCTCGAGAACGTTCCGCGGGACGCCAAAGTGTCGTGTGAAGAGGTTTTCGCTCCAGTCGTTGTGCTGGAGAAGTATGCGACTATTGAGCAGGCCATCGACAAGGTAAACGATTCGCGATATGGACTGCAGGCCGGCATCTTCACACGGGACATCGAGAAGGCGTTTCTCGCATTCAATCGCATTGAGGCCGGCGGTGTGATTGTCAATGACATCCCCACATACAGGGTCGATCATATGCCCTACGGCGGCGTGAAGGATTCGGGATTTGGGCGCGAGGGTGTCCGCTATGCTTTGGAGGAGATGACGGAACTGAAAATCATGGTGGTGAAGAACGCATTATGATGCGGTTTTCGAGATGCCTCCGAACGACGAGAGATCATCCACCTGGCGTTACTCCACCACTGAGAGGGGAGACAGCTTGATGCAAATCGTTGTGACGGATCACGTTGTTGAGGATGCAGTCGCCCGCTTTCAGGCGGGACATTCGTGCTCCCAGGCAGTGTTTTCAGCCTTTGCTGTGCCGTCGGGTATGGATGAATCACTTGCTTTGAAGATCACCTGTCCCTTCGGAGGCGGCATGGCGCGGATGGGCGAAGTCTGCGGCGCTGTGACCGGTGCGTTCATGGTGATCGGGATCAAATTCGGACGCGCAGACGTTGAAGATGAACAAGCCAGAGACGCCACGTACAGCGCGGTCGAAGAATTTATCCGTCTTTTTAAAAAGCGTCATGACGTCATTCGGTGCAGGGATCTTTTAGGAATCGATCCCTCTGATTCCCAACAAAAAGAGCAGGAGAATCAAGGCGGACTCTTGGATACGCTTTGCACCCGGATTGTTCGCGATGCCGCCGAAATTGTCTGTCAAATCGTTCAAAACAAATAATCAGGAAAAAAAGAAAGGAATCGTATTGATGAATGAAAAAGTAAAAAAAGCACTCGAAGACATTCGTCCGTCTCTTCAGGCCGATGGCGGTGATGTGGAATTTGTGGATTACGTTGACGGCGTTGTGACTGTGCGGCTTCAGGGTGCCTGCGCCGGATGTCCCATGTCCCAGATGACGCTGAAAAACGGGATTGAACGCATCCTGAAAGAGGCGATTCCGGAAATCAAATCCGTAGAAAGTGTGATGTGATCTGCTGTCGTTTTTCCAATGGGTGTTTGCGGGTTTCCTGAGCGGCGGTTTGAAAGCATGTGGCGAAGGAAACCCGTCTTGTTTGCGTTGAGAATGAATGCGTCATGCTCCTGCATGTCGCCCTTTTTTGAGTTGACAATCATTTTGTAAATGGATATATTTATAGGTTATATTTTTCAATAAGTTGGGAAATCCAGACCGATTATGCAAGTGCTGGCTTATCTGGCGTTGGGCTCCAATCTGGGAGATCGGGCCAGGTATCTTCGACGGACTGTTGTGGCGCTCAAAGAGATTGACGAGACGGAAATTGACCAGGTCTCTTCTGTCTACGAGTCCGAGCCGTGGGGCTATACCGATCAGGATGCGTTTCTTAATCAGGTGGTGGCGCTCAAAACCAGGCTGACGCCGTGGCAGCTTCTCCAGGCATGCCGGGACATTGAAGACAGGTTTGGACGCGAGAGAATCCTGCAGTGGGGGCCCAGAACGATCGATATTGATCTGTTGCTTTTTGGCGACCGCAAAGTATCTGATTTCGATCTGCAGGTTCCCCATCCGCGGATCAGTGAACGGCGATTCGTTTTGGCGCCGCTCGCCGAGCTGGCTCCGGACCTCCATATTCCCGGACTTGAGATGGATGTTCGCGGATTGTTGGACCAATGTCCTGATCACGGTAAAGCGGTCCTGTACCGAGAAGAGATTGCCGCAGACAGGAGGGCTTCCCTTTGAAAACGCTTTACTATTTCGCCATCGAAGGCGTCATCGGCGCGGGTAAAACTACCCTGGCAACACTCCTGTCAGAGAAACTGGATGCCAAGGTGATCCTCGAAGACCCGGAGGCCAATCCCTACCTGGATGATTTTTATCGTGATCCGCAGCGGTACGCCTTTCAGATCCAACTCTTTTTTTTGTTGAGCCGGTACAGACAACTTCTTCAACTTCCCCAGCAAGATTTGTTTCACAAGTATCTGATCGCCGACTACCTGTTTGCCAAAGACAAGATCTTCGCCTATTTGAATTTGGAGAAGCGGGATCTGGTTTTGTACGAGCGTGTCGCAACGCATCTGGAGAGAGAGCTGCCCAAACCCGATTTGGTGATTTATCTGCAAACCTCCACCGGGCGTTTGGTGGCCAACATCAAAGGGCGCAACAAGTCGTACGAAAAACATATCTCGGCGGATTACATCAAACAACTCAATGAAGCCTATAATGCATTTTTTTTCCGATACACTGAAACACCGCTTTTGGTCATCAACACCACTGAAATCGATTTTGTGAAGAATGCGGATGATCTGGACGACCTGATCGAGCAAATCCTTCATCCGCCTACGGGGATGAAATATTATATCCCGCGAAAGGGGTAAATCGGCCATGTTTTTTCGGTTTATATTAACAGCCGCAGTGGTCTATTTCGGGTACCGGTTCTTCAAAGGAATCCGGGCGGGACAGGCCAAGAATGAGGAGGTGCGGGGTAAAAGCAAGAGCGCTCCTCTGGATCTTCGGGATGCCGATGTGGAAGATGCATCGTATGAGGATCTGGACGACCGAAAATGAACGTCCAGTCTCGACTTCCACAATCTCAAGACAGATCCCTTTGTAAATACGATGCGTTCCCGCTCCATTGAAGATAAGGGCGATGCGGGAACGTTTATGTTTTAAGCCAGGCAGATCGAAAATGAGCGAGATGATTCCGGCATCCCAGTTGAAGTTTTGGTATTCCATTGTATCCTTTTCAAGTGGTTTGTTGCTTGTAGATCCTACACGGGCCAGACGATTTGTTCCGGGCATTCTCGTATAACCGGAATCCATTTTGGAGGTGATATGAAAAGAGATGTTGTCAAGACAGGTCAAGCGCCGGCTGCCATTGGTCCCTACAGCCAGGGCATTGTGATCCACTCAGACAAGCTTGTTTTTACCGCCGGGCAGATTCCCATCGATCCAGCGAAAGGCGAGATGGTGGATTCCGACATCGCTGTGCAGACACGGCAGGCCCTGTTGAATGTGAAGGCGGTTTTGGAGGCAGCAGGTTCCGGGCTTGACAAGGTTGTGAAAACGACGGTTTTCCTGGCAGACATGAATGATTTCGCCCAGATGAACGCGGTGTACCAGGACTTTTTTGGAGATGCGCCGCCGGCCCGTTCGGCTGTTGAAGTGTCGCGGCTTCCGAAAGACGCGCGGATTGAGATTGAATGTGTGGCCGCTGCGGGAGGGTGAGTGTGTTGCCGCGTTCCGATGGGTCCAGAGCTGCAATTCACACAACGATAAAGATACGTCAAAGCATCACTTTCCGGCGTGTCCTCCTGGCGGGGCTTTTTCTTTGTACTGTTGCCGGCCTGTCGGCCCAGGAATCCACAAACAGGGACAGTCTTTTCCAAAGCAAAGCCAAATCATCCCGAACTGCTGTGATGCGTTCAGCTTTGATGCCTGGTCTAGGACAATGGTACAACGGCCAGAAACTTAAAGCGCTTCTGGTCTTCGGCGGAAGTCTCGGGCTGGTGGGCAACGGCATTTACTACAACAACATGGCCATTGGCAGCAGTGAGGATGACGAGCGAGACTTTTATCTCGGATTGCGCAGCCGCGCCTTTTGGCTTCTCGGCTTGCTCTATCTGCTCAATTTGCTGGATGCCTATGTTGACGCCGAGTTGTTCGATTTTGACGCAGGAACCGATCTTTCGTTCCATTCCCCGGAAGCCGGACATGCAGGCCTTCGGGCCGCGCTGAGTATTCCTTTGAATTCGCCGGGCGCTTCCCGACCGATGCGTCCATTCACACATTGAGGATTCGCCATGACACGTGAAGAAGCAATGAGCCTGGTCAAACAAAATGTCACAAACAAGAATCTCATCAAGCACATGATCGCCACAGAAGCGGTCATGCGCCGCATGGCCGCACACTTTGGCGAGGATGAAACATTGTGGGGGCTGGCCGGTTTGCTGCACGATCTGGATTATGATCAGACCGCCGACGATTTCCCTCGGCACGGCCTGGTCACGGCGGAGATGCTGGCGGGCACTGATGTACCTGAAGAAGCGGTCTATGCCATCAAGAGCCATCCGGGCCATTTCCCGCGCAAGAGTCTTCTGGATCAGGCGCTTTATGCTGTGGATCCCATCACAGGACTCATTGTGGCAGCCACGCTGATGCATCCCACAAAAAAGTTGAAGAATGTGGATGTGGATTTTATCCAACGCCGTTTTAACGAGAAGCGGTTTGCAGCCGGAGCCGATCGCGACCAGATCAGAAGCTGTGAGGATTTCGACCTGTCTCTGGAGGAATTTATCCGCCTCTCCCTGGAGGCGATGCAGGGCGTGGATGACGCGCTGGGATTGTAGGTGAAACGAATCGTTGTCATTGTTGTTTTCCTGTTCTGTTCCACAAAAATTCAGGCCTGTTCCGCAGGCCTGTCCATGTCTTCTGTTTTCAGCACCGCGCCCGCTGATTCTCTCAACCAGGCCCGTGATTCCTGGCTGGCGAAAGACAAGGCGGCTCATTTTCTGTGCAGCGCTCTGCTGACCGGAGCCGGAGCATGGATACACAGCATCAATCACAATCACGGCCTGGGGCAGGATATCCGCTTCGGCGCAGGTTTCGCATTCATTCTGGGTCTGGCCAAGGAAGGGCGTGACATGGTCCAGCCCCGCAACCGGTGGAGCTGGAAAGACCTGGCGGCGAACCTGGCGGGAATCGCCCTGGCCGTTATCCTGTTGGATGTATGGTAGTGGACCGAAACGCAACATATCATGAGGCTGTAGGCGCTTTTCACCTCCATTCAACCTGGTCTGACGGATCGTTGCCCATTCCCGAGATCGCACGGATCGCTGAAAAGAAGCAGCTCGACTTTCTGATGTTCAGCGATCACAACACGCTTGAGCCCAAACGCCAGGGACTGGAAGGATGGTACGGACGGGTGTTGGTGTTGATCGGTTGCGAGATCAACGATCCTGACGATCGGAACCATTACCTGGCTTTCCGCATCAACGAGGAAATTGAGAAGGGTATCCAAGCCGAAGCCTATGTCCGTCGCGTCAAAGAGGCCGGCGGATTTGGCGTGATCGCCCATCCATCTGAAAAACGGCGATTCTCCGAGGCTTATCCGCCCTATCCGTGGACAGCCTGGGATGCTGAAGGATTTGACGGCATCGAGATCTGGAACCACCTCTCCGAGTGGCTGGAGGGCGTGACGCGCATCAATCTCCCGTGGCGGCTGCTGCATCCCCTGCGGTCGGTCCGATTCCCAGTCTGGGAGACTTTGGAGCGATGGGACCGGCTGAACCTGACGCGGCGGGTGGTCGGCCTTGGCGGGCTGGATGTGCATGCCTATCCGTGGAAGCTGTTGGGCATTTTCCCCATGGAGATCTGGCCGTACAAGGTGCAGTTTCGATCCATCCGAACCCATCTTCTGACGCAGAAGCCGTTGAAAGAATCCAATGCGCCGATTCCGTTTTACGACGCAGAGGGAATGGTGTTCGAGGCGATTGGGGCGGGACGATGCTTCATCTCGAATGCATCCCTCGGGGACGCCAGGGGATTCACATTCCACTGCCTTGCAGGCGAATCGGTTCTGCCTGTGGGCAGTCGGCATCCTGTTGGAAGTGACGTTCTCTTTCAGGTTCGCTCCCCGGGTGAAGGGGACATCCGCCTTGTGCAAAACGGCAAGACCGTATCGCAGGTCCGTGGCCCGGAACTGACCTTTCGTTCAGAAGAGCCCGGTGTCTTTCGCGTGGAAGTGCATAAAAAACATCGAGGCTGGATTTACACCAATCCAATCGTCATCACGGAGCACCTTGACAGATGATTCACACTGTCCGACAAATCAAAGAGTATTGCGGCGTCATCGGTATTCACGGCCATTCCGAAGCCGCAGCCATGGCCTATCTGGGACTCTATTCTCTGCAGCATCGCGGTCAGGAGGCTGCGGGCATCGTGTCGTCCGACAGTGAACGGGTCTACGCTCACACAGGTCAGGGACTGGTGAACGAGGTGTTCTCATCCCCCGAAACCATCGCCAAACTGAAGGGACATCTGGCCATCGGCCACAACCGGTACTCCACCACAGGATCGGACAAGAAGATCAACGTCCAGCCTATTTTAGTCAATTACAAGGACGGCCCTCTGGCCCTGGGACACAACGGAAATCTTGTCAACGCAAGAGCGCTCCGGGTCCGCCTGGAAGAGGAGGGATCGCTTTTTCAAACCACCACCGACAGCGAAATCCTGGTGCATCTTATCGCCAAGTCGCGCCAGCTCCGGATTGAAGACCGTGTGCGCGAGGCGCTAAGCCGGGTCCGCGGCGCCTACTCGCTGGTCATGCTGACCCGAAACAAGTTGCTGGTGGCAAGAGATCCGTTCGGATTTCGGCCACTGGCGCTGGGACGCTTGAACGGCGCTGTTGTCGTGGCGTCGGAAACCTGCGCCATGGATCTGATCGGCGCCGAATACGAACGCGATATCCGGCCAGGCGAACTCCTGATCGTTGACGAGACGGGCGTCCGATCCGAAACAATGACAGAGCCTTGCGACCCGGCGCACTGCATCTTCGAGTTTATCTACTTTTCCCGACCCGACAGCCGGATTTTTGGAGAGTGTGTGGACAAGACACGCCGCAAGCTGGGGGAATACCTGGCAGAAGAGCATCCGGCCGACGCGGACATCGTCATCTCCGTACCCGATTCGGGCAACACCGCGGCTTTGGGATTCGCCCGCCGGAGCGGCATCCCCTTCGAATTGGGTCTCATCCGCAACCACTACATCGGACGCACATTCATTCAGCCGAAACAGTCCATCCGCCACTTCAACGTCAAGGTGAAATTCAATCCTATCGAGGGTGTTTTGAACGGCAAGCGGATCGTGGTGGTCGAAGATTCCATTGTCCGCGGGACCACGCTCAGGGTGCTGACGCAATTGTTACGCAAGGCGGGGGCGAAAGAGGTGCATGTGCGCGTCAGCTCACCGCCCATTTGTTATCCCTGTTTTTACGGGATGGATTTTCCGACACGCGAGGAACTCATCGCGTCCACACAATCCATCGAAGAGATACGACAACATCTTGAAGCCGACAGCCTGGGCTATCTCTCTATGGAAGGGCTACTCAGCGCCGCTCCCCAAGCCGGATGCGGTTATTGCCGCGCCTGCTTCGACGGCGCCTATCCGGATCCTCCGGACGCGTCATTTGAAAAGACGCAATATGAGTCGCCATTTCGGGAGGCCTGATGAAGAAGACTGCTCAACTGCTCGACTATGTCTTTCTGTTGCGCCCGACATTGTTCTACCCCATTTGGACCTTTTTTCTGACAGGACTGTGGGGCGCTCACAAGATGGCTGCGGATCGGTCTGTCCTGACGCTCCGGTTTGCGCCATTCTGGTCCGTATCGGCGCTGACCCTGCTCATGGGATCGATCTACATTCTCAATCAAATTCAGGATATCGAGACCGACCGCACCAACAACAAACTCTTTTTCCTGGCGCACGGAATAATCAGTGTCCGTGCCGCCTATGTCGAGGCGCTGATTCTGGCTGTCGTTGGTCTGTCCGCAGCGTTTATGATCGATATCCGGATCGGTGTTGACTGCGCCGTCCTTTTTGTTCTGGGTTGGCTCTACAGTTTTCCGCCGGCCCGCTGGAAGAACCGGCCTTTTCTGGGACTGGTCAGCAACGGTTTGCTGGCCTTTTTCTGCTACAGCATCGGATGGATTGCCGGCGGTGCAAAGGGCATATTCCGGCTTCACATGGCGGCCTATTTTTTCGCTTGTTCTGCGGTTTATCTCAACACGACGCTGCCCGATATAGAAGGTGATCGCAAGACTGGCAAGATGACCGTTGCTGTGCGATTCGGGCAAAAGGCGACGATTCTGTCCGCTGTCGTGCTCGAGGCAGGCACCATGGCGCTGGCTTTCGCATTTCACGACTGGATCCTCTTTTTTGCAGGTCTGGCCGTCTTTCCATTGTATTTCGCAAGCGCTTTCAGGCAGACCCTGTCCATGGCGGTTCTGGCGACCAAGCTGTCCGTCCTGAGTTTGACTGTGGCTGTTTGCGTTGCTTTTCCGGTTTATCTGATCGCCGTGGTTTTCGTTTTCTTTTTTTCGAGGTGGTATTACAAGAAGCGGTTTGACATTGATTATCCCAATTTTAAAACATCATGAAGGAAACCATGAAATCAGCGGGAATACGGATCGATAGCGGATGTTGTGATTTTTGCGGAACGTGCGTCGCAGTTTGTCCAGCAGATGCTATTGAACTCGAAGTTTCGATCATCCGTGTCGATGAGGAGCGATGCACCCTGTGCGGCGACTGTGTCACGATTTGTCCACTCGGCATTCCGGAGATGGTTGGATGAAAGAACACTATGATGTGATTGTGATCGGCGGCGGGCCCGGCGGATCGTGGGCTGCCAAGCATGCAGCGGAACAGGGTGTTTCCGTTCTCCTCATCGAAAAAGACCGGGAGATCGGCGTGCCTGTCCGTTGCGCAGAGGGCCTGTCCGAAATTGGATTGAAAAATGTGGTCGATATCCGCCAACACTGGATTGCCCGGGTCATTCGGGGCGCGCGTCTGGTTGCGCCCGACGGGACGCAGGTTGAGGCGTTCGATCAGGGTCTGGGTTTTGTCCTCCACCGCAAGCTCTTTGATTACGACCTGGCGGCTATGGCCCACGAGGCTGGCGCCGATGTTGTCACCCTGGCGTACGGGCATGATTTGATCCGCGAAGAGGGTCAGATCCGGGGCGTCCGAATCAGGCATCTGAATCGGGAGTATGCTGTCCGATGTTCCCTCGTCATCGGGGCGGACGGCGTGGAGTCGCGGGTGGGACGCTGGGCCGGCCTTGACACGCGAACCAATCCCGATGAGATGGAATCGTGCGTGCAGGCGACGGTGGCCGATGCGCAGATTGAACCGGACATCATCCAGATGTATTTCGGGCGTGATGTGGCGCCGGGCGGGTATGTGTGGATTTTTCCCAAAGGAAACGGGATGGCCAATGTGGGTCTGGGAATCACCGGGTCCAATTCCAAGAATCGCAAGGCCATCGCCTATCTTGAGACCTTTCTTCAACGCCATCTGCCAAATGCGGCGATTCTCACGCTGGTGGCAGGCGGCGTGCCGGTCAGCCGAATGTCCAAAAAGATTGCCGCAGACGGGATTATGCTGGTTGGGGACGCCGCGCGCCAGACCAATCCCATGACCGGCGGAGGCATCCTCTACGCCATGGTGGCGGGACGGATCGCCGGAGCTATCGCAGCCGAGGCAGTCAAGGCCGGAGATGTATCCGAAAAGGCGTTGTCCGCCTATCCCAAGGCCTGGCAGAAGGCCGAGGGACAGAACAACGAACGGTTTTACAGAATCAAGACCGTGGTCAACAGCTTGACGGACGACGACCTGAACCGCACGGCGCGCCTGTTTCTGGAGCTACCCCCGGAGAAGCGGACGCCGTTCCAATTGTTTAAAAAAGCACTTTTCCGGCACCCCAAACTCGTTGCAGAGGCGGCGAAAGTATTTGGGGGGATATAGGTATGCGGTTGTCCGGTGACACCATCTGGACCATTCCCAACGGGCTGACGGTTTTGCGTCTCCTGCTGGTGATTCCCATGATCCTCTGTCTTTCGCGGGGACACATCCTGCCGGCTGCTGGTCTGATGATTCTGGCTGTGGTTACTGATCTGACAGATGGTCTGGTCGCCCGAAAGTTAAACCAGTGTTCCGATTTCGGCCGGTTACTCGATCCCGTTGTCGACAAATTGGCGGTAGTATCTGTTTCCCTGTTTCTTGTCCTCTCGCCGGATTTCCACCTGCCTCTCTGGTTTTTCGTGTTTGTTGCGGTGCGCGAGATCGCGGTCCTGTCCCTCAGTTTGATGATGGTTCGGCGGAACAGCCGCATTCAGGAGTCGAACAAGCCGGGCAAACGATCGGCCTTTGCCATTGGTATCGCCGTCCTCGCTTTTGCGGTCAAATGGGAACCGGTCGCCCAGGTCGCGCTTTGGGTCGCCGTGTTGCTGACGCTTTATTCCACGGCTGTTTACTTCCGCCTGTTTTTAGCAGCCATGCGGACGGCAGCTCCATCCAAGTAAAGGAATCTGTATGGTGTTCTTTTCGAAAAAATGGGAAACCGGTCTATCCAAAACACGCAAGGGCATTCTTGGCCGCATTTCGGGCGCGCTCAAGGGAAGGCAGCGTCTTGATGGGGCGACTCTCGAAATGCTGGAACAGATCCTCATCGAGAGCGATGTGGGTTTTGATGCAGCGATGCGCCTTTTTGGCGCCCTGCGTTCCAGGCCGGCTGGAAAAGGCGAATCGATGGAAGAGAGTGTCCAGACCTTGCTGAAGAACGAACTCCTTGATACGCTGAAAGGGCATTCGCACGCATCAGACGTATCATTATTGAAGGCGCAACCGCACGTGATCGTTGTCGTGGGTGTCAATGGGATGGGAAAGACCACAACCATCGGCAAGCTGGCCCACCGTTTCAGGCAGGATGGTCAAAAGGTCCTGCTGGCCGGAGCCGACACCTTCCGCGCTGCGGCGGGGGAGCAACTTGCGATTTGGGCGAAACGCGCAGGCGCCGACCTGGTTCGCCAGAAAACGGGATCTGATCCCGCTTCTGTGGCATACGATGCACTGGATGCTGCGATGGCGCGCAAAGTGGATGTCCTGATCGTCGACACGGCGGGACGTCTGCACACCAAAGTCAATCTCATGGAAGAGTTGAAAAAAATCAACCGGGTCCTGACAAAACGGATGGAATCAGCGCCCCACGAAGTGTTGCTGGTTCTGGATGCGACCACAGGTCAGAATGGACTCAGCCAGGCCAAGCTGTTTCGCGATGCAGTGAATGTCACGGGGATCGCTCTGACAAAACTGGACGGGACAGCGCGCGGCGGTATTGTGGTGGCAATCCATCAGACACTGGGAATTCCTGTCCGATGGGTGGGACTGGGTGAAGGCATTGACGATCTGGTGCCGTTTGACGCGGACGCCTTTGTGCAAGGTATGCTGGGGTGACCAGCCGCAGACGTAAAGCAGCTGTTGTCACGCTGGGTTGCCCGAAAAACCAGGTCGATTCGGAAGTGCTGGCCGGTCTTCTCCGAAACGCCTGCATGGATCTGGTCAATGATATGCGTCAGGCAGATCTCGTGTTGATCAACACCTGCGGATTTATCCGCGATGCGATCGAAGAGTCCCACGCAGTGATCGAAGATGCTGTCCACCTCAAGAATGAGGGCTGCGTCAAACAGGTGATCGTGGCGGGTTGCCTTCCTGCGCGCTTTCCTGGACGCATTGAGACAGCGTTTCCTGGTGTTGACCGCTGTTTTGGTGTGGAACCGTTCCGAGAGATCCAACGTTTTCTCAATCATGCCGCGCCGAAGATGCGCGGATCGTTCTTTGCACAACGGATCCTGTCAACACCGCCCCATCTGGCCTATCTGAAAATCGCCGACGGATGCGGACACCGGTGCACGTTTTGCACCATCCCGATGATCAAGGGACCGTACCGGAGCCGTCCTGCAAACGATATTGTGGCAGAGGCCCGGATGCTGGTCCAAAAGGGCGTCAAGGAGCTGACGCTGGTGGCCCAGGACAGCACTGCGTACGGTTCTGAATTGAACGACGGATTCACACTCGAAGATCTTGTCCGGCAACTTGATGGTCTGGACGGCCTTCAGTGGATTCGCGTTATGTACGGGCATCCCGACCATCTGACCGATGCCTGGATCGACGTGCTGGCCGAAGATAATCACGTGTGCCGGTATCTGGATGTGCCGCTGCAGCATATCGCTGATTCTGTCCTCACAGCCATGGGGCGCGGGCGTAAGCGGAGCGAGATGGAGTCACTCATCGAGACAGTGCGTTCCCGTGCCCCGGGGATTGGGATCAGAACGACGTTCATTGTGGGATTCCCGGGTGAAACCGACGCCGCGTTTGACGAGCTGATCCGATTTGTAGAAACGGTCCAATTCGACCGGCTGGGTGTTTTCATCTTTTCTCCGGAAGAAGGAACCAGGGCATCCACATTGCAGCAGACAGTCCCTCAGGCTGTTGCAGAAGAGCGATACAATGTTCTCATGCAGGTTCAGCAGCACATCGCAGAGGAGGCGAACCGCTCGCTGAAAGGTCAGATCCTGCCGGTCATGGTTGACGGATACGATCCGGAACAGAAGCTTTCCTTCGGTCGGTGCGAAAAAGATGCATGGGAAATCGATCAGACTGTCTGGATTCACGGGGCTCTTCCCCCGGGAGAGATCGTTCCTGTCCGCATCGAGGCCAGTTCGGCGTACGATCTTCTGGGATCGGCAATCCATCATGTGTGATCAAGGGGTGATATAATGATAACAAGACAACAGAAGATTCGGCGGAATGTGGCGATCCTTTGCATTTTGAGTCTGTCAGCGTTGGTTCACGCTCAGTTTCCTGAAAATGTCCAAATTGATCTGGACCGGGGGCCTGCTTTCTTTTACGATGCCGTCACCTGGGCTGACTCAGGATTTGCAAAGAGCGTGATTCACGTGTCGATTAAAGTACCCAAGGACGAGCTCCAGTTCGTTACAACACCAAACGGTTATAAAGCTGCGTATGAGCTGACAGTCCTTGTTCTGGATGCCGATAACAACCAGGTCGGCCAGAATATTCAAAAGAAAGAGGTGGTGGCATTTGATTACACAGAGACAAATGCCGAATATGCTTATAGCCTGGCTGAAGCAGAATTTATTGTGCCGCCAGGGCAATATACTCTGCATATGTCTGTCCATGATCTTGATTCCAGGAAAACCGGTCACAAGAAGATCAGTCTTAACGTGTCAAATTTCATGTCCGATGATCTCAACCTTAGTGCTCTGATCCTGGCAGACACAGTCAACATCGGCTTGGATGGAAGTGTTCAATTCACACCCAGTGTGGTAGCCAACTATACACAAACCCAGGATACGCTCTATCTCTGGTTTCAGATCTATCATCGTGGCGAGATGGAGTCCGTGCGGGTGTTGTATGCTATTCTCGATTACGAGGACGAAATTATACGTGAGACGGAACACTACATAGATTTGGTCGGCGAGACCACGTCTCATGTGGTGTCAATTCCCCGCGGTGAACTCAAGGGCGGGCGGTACACCCTTGAATTGATTGTCGGTAAAGGCAGGAATGCGGTTCGGCGGACACGGTCATTTTCGGTACGATGGTTGGGCATGCCCAGTTTTGCAACCGATTTGGATCGGGCAGTTGAGCAATTGAAATATATCGAGAAAGGATCGGCTTTCAAGAAGATGAAGAACGCAAAGGGTGATGAGAAACGTCAGGAGTTTATGGCGTTTTGGAAGTCTAAAGATCCCACACCCGGGACAGAACAGAACGAGTTGATGGAAGAGTATTACAGGCGTGTCGCTTACTCAGACGCGACATTCAGCTCGACCCGAGATGGATGGAAAACAGATCGCGGTATGATTTACATTATTCTGGGACCACCGACGGATGTGGAGCGTCGTCACCATGATTCAGGAAACAAGCCCTATGAGGTTTGGTACTATTCAGGATTGAACCGGTCGTTTGTGTTTGTCGATCAAACGGGTTATGGTGATTTTCGTTTGATGACGCCCAACTGGGATGTCCTGCGTCTCCGGGAATGAGCAGATCCGCCTGTATTCTGCAGGTCCGATCTGTCTGCGGCAAACGGAATCCTTCCCTTTACTATTTCGATATGGTTGATCTCGTGCGATTCGATCGGTTTCAATGCATCTCCACAAATAGACCAATGATTGTTTGGAGGAAGAAATCATTTTGAAACAATTGACACTT
>CAZDVF010000010.1:0-19562 GCA_964508725.1 uncultured bacterium
TGGCCGGCCTGCTGCCCCAGCCCGACACAATATAGCGATCCAGAAAATTCCACGCCAGAAGGCCGTCGTTCGATTCCGGTTCCAACAAATATGAAACAAGAGATCCCAGACGCTGGGCTGTGCTGATGAAGAGCGTTCCTTTCTTAAAGGTCTTCTCAACGATTTCAGACTCTCCCTTCACACTGTTAAGGCGGTGCCCCTGGTAGAGCTGTTCGGCGCTTGTGATTTCCGTCAGTTTAAATGTTTCCACACTGAGTGTTACGGGTTCAAGGAGCTGTTCCACCAGAATACCGTGGTCCAGCAGCTTCCGGATTAGCGCCGCATCCTGCACCGGGATCAGGTATGCCCGGGGACGCGGCACGGCGCGCTTGATCGTCCAGTCATACATCAAGGGAACGGTGTAGGTCCGTTTTTGATCAGTGGGTCTGACCCGTTCTCTTCCGCGTTCATCCGTGTACAACTCGTGCTCGTATCCCAGAATCTGAATACTGCGGCCCAGGGGTTTGAGTTCGTATTCCACGCCAAATCCATCCTTTTCTTCCGGATGCAATCCCTTCTGAATTGTCTCCTGATCGACCCGGTTTAGAAGATGGACAATGTTGTTCCGATTTGCGTGGCAGTAATCCAGCACCGATTCCAGAAAGTGGTAGTTCCCCCACACACGGGTCTTGAAATCGGCGTACGCATAATTTTCCAGCAATATGGAGAGGCGGTTCCGGAGTCCCACGTAGTTGGTTAAATAGCGGCCTTCGGGTCCGGCAGGGCTCCATCCAGCCTCGGGATTCTTGATGTCCATAAAATTGCCGTAGGGGATTCCCAGAGTGTTGTATTTGTCCTTCAGTGTTTTCCGCACGTCGGGCATCATCTCGTCGCGCATGTATCGGATGATGTTCATATTCCCATTGGGATTCAGGGGCCAGGCATAGGTGACCGGCTCATCGTGGTACGATCCGTTGGTGGTGTGGCAATCCACAAACAAGGCAGGATCCCACTTGTTCAGGATGTTTGTCACCATGCCTTTCACTTCCGGACTTTCCATCTTGAGGCCGTCGCGGTTGAGATCCAGGTTCTGTCCGTTGTACCGGATGCCGGCCAGTTCGGGTCCGTTGTCGCGCCGGTTGTTACCGAACCGGTCGTTACCGTCCGCATTGAAGATGGGCGCCATCAGGATGACAAGCTTGTCCAGCCAGGGCGGATTGTCTTGCAGCAGCATGTCCCGCAGCAGCATAAGGCTGGCCTCTTTGCCTTCCACCTCGCCGGCGTGGATATTGGCCTGAATGTAGACGACGATCCGGTGATCGGTGTTTAGATCTTGCGGAGAAGCGGGGACAGGATCGCCGATCACAAGAAGGGGTATGGGTTTGCCTTCCGTGCTGACGCAGAGGGTTTCGACGCGGAATTTGTCCGTCAGTTTCTGGAGATCCTGAATGTAAACCATCACTTCGGCGTAGCTGGCAGTATTGGTGAAATTTGACGATTCTGCGACAGTCACAGGTTTCTCCTGCGCCGACAGGGCGGTGATGCCTGTGACGGTTGCGCAAAAGATCCGGAAAACAAGGCGGATACTTGACGTCATGGCGGAGTCCTTTCTCGTTTGGGGGAGATGGGGCAAGTCTGATGTGTCTGAAATATAAGTAAACGACCACCCGCAAAGCGGGTGGCTTTGAATTCACCGCATAGCGGTGGATTCAAAGTAGGCACGTCAGTGCTGACCAGTTTAGGATCGAGAACCACTGGCAGAGCCAGTGGTTTGAAGATCAATCAAAGAAGGATGGAAATCAAGGTTTCTCCAGCGCTGCGAATTCACCTGGTGTTGTGCTGCTCAGGAACGCTGAGGAGGGGCAGGCGGATGATGAATCGCGATCCTTTTTTTACTTCGCTGTGCACGCGGATGAATCCGCCGTGCAATTCAACGATCCACTTGCAGATGGCCAGTCCGAGTCCGCTGCCGCCCAGCTCTCTTGATCGTGATTTGGCGACGCGGTAAAAACGGTTGAATATTTTCGGGATGTCATCGACCGGGATTCCCAGGCCCGTATCTTCAACAGTGATGACAGCGTTATCGCCGGACTTCTCCAAACTCATGGTGACCCGGCCTCCGGCTGGCGTGTATTTGATCGCGTTGTCCGCCACATTCCACATGAGGCGGATCAGCAGTTCTTCGTTTCCACGCACGTAGGATGGGATGGTTTGTTTGAGCCGGATGTCCAGTTTCTTTTCCTGCGACAACACCTGGGCGTCTTCGTAGACTTCCTGAACGATGTGTTCGAGATTGATTTCAGTGAAATGATATTCGATCCGGCCTGTATCCAGCGTATGGATGAGCAGGAGCTTGTCGGTGATGGAAGAGAGATACTGGATTTCCTCCAGAATGCTTTCGAGGGTGCCCGAGATGTTCTCGGGGCATCCTTCATCCTTGAGCAGCTCTTCGATCTCACCCCGAATGACTGTCAGGGGCGTCCGGATTTCGTGGGCCGCATCGTGGGAGAATTGCTGTACCATGGTGAACGATTGTTCGAGGCGGTCGATCATCGAGTTCAATGTTCTGATCAGGTTGGCGATTTCGTCCATTTCTTTTGGCGCTTCCATCCGTTCGCTGAGATTGCGCGAGCTGATACGCGCCGCTGTCTTTGTAATGTTATGGATGACTTTGAGTGAACGCTGAGTGACAAAATATCCGCAGAGGATGGACAGGCCCACACCAAAAGGGAAAACCAGTAAAAAGATGTTGAGGATTTGTTTCTTAACAGCCCGGATTATGGATAGTTCGTATCCGACGTACAGCGTGTATCCGTTTTTGGAAATAGACGCCATACTGAAGGTAATGTCTTTGAGATGGAATGTTCCGATTGTATTTTCCGGGATTTCAAATCGTCTCACCGGGATTTGAAGCCCGTAATATTTCTTGGACAAATACATGAGCTTGTCACCGCAGTAGACAAAGAGGATGTATTTGTCGTCCACCACGTCCGTCATCTCTTTGATGTCGTAGAAGTCGTAGTTATAGCGTCCCCGGCGGATGATCTGGCGAAGAAAGAGCCGACTGGTTGCCGAACAGTCAGGCGGTTCCTCAGGATTGACGAGAAGCTGGTCGATCCATTCCACTTTTTGTCTCAGGTTCCGGTCGATATCCTGGTGAAGCTGCAATCCCAGATAGCTGTACATGAAACCGAAGACAGCGATCAGGATGGCCGCCAGAAGGCCTGTGTACCAGAGGATGATTTTTTGTTTGTATCGGCTGATCATAATCGTGTTTTCATGATTTGAACATGTATCCGTAGCCTCTGACTGTGTGGATGAATTTGGTTTCGAATCCCTCATCGATCTTGTTGCGAAGCCGGTTGATGTACACGTCGATGAAGTTGGTCCCACGGTCGAAGTCGTAATGCCAGACGTGTTCCGAGATGGTGGCACGGTTCAATGCTCTGCCGGCATTGTACGCCAAAAATTCCAGCAAAGCATATTCTTTGGCGGACATGTCGATGCGTTTGTCACCCCGGAATACTTCACGTGTCATGGGATTGATGGAGAGATCATCAAATTGCAGAATGGGATTTTTCTGCGGGTGTCCGCGACGCAACAGAGCTCGTACGCGGGCCAGCAGCTCTCCGAAAGCGAATGGCTTGGTCAGATAATCATCGGCTCCCAGGTTGAGTCCCTCGATGCGGTCTTCCACGTTTCCCTTGGCGGTGAGGATGAGCACCTGCGTGGCGATCTTGTCATTTCTTATTTGGTTGAGGATAGAGAGCCCGTCTTTTTCAGGAAGCATGAGGTCTAAAATGATGATGTCATATCCTGGATCGTATGCTTTTCGGATGCCCTCTATTCCGTCGTATGCCGTATCAACGTTGAAACCTTCACTCTCAAGTCCCTTCTTGATGAACGAGGCGACTTTTTTTTCGTCTTCTATGACTAAAATTTTCATAATGTCGGATTCCCCCAGTTCTTGTTGTCAAGTTTAATATAAGGGTTATGGGCGCACTCTGCAAGACGTTCTCCGAAGACCGGGCAGAAATGACAGATTATTAATCTTTTTGTAACGCGGTGTTCATCTGTATGTAAGAGATTGTTCATGTCGATGTTGTATTTTATGTTTGTCACAATCCATGTGTCAATCAGGCCGATTGACCGGAGACATATCCCTTCAGACCATATAGTGACCACACGATTCCAGTTGATGTTCTGATGAAGGGGTGCTTGCACAGGGCTGGCGGGAGATACATTTCTCTACTTGCAGGTAAAAACGCGAATGGATTGGTCGGTATTCCGACCCGTGCTGCAGTAACAAGGCAGCGCGTTCTGAGCCTCCTATTCCAACGATTCCAGGTACATGATGTTTCCCGCAGCAAATTTCTCTGGGATCGGCCTTCGAAAATTTCCATCGCGAAGACGATGGTGCAGTATAAATCTAAGACATTTACCCCCTCTCACTCCTTCCGTTCACCATAGATAGGGGCGCATTTTAAAGGATGTGCCCCTATCTATGCCCTACACAATCTAACGATTACACTTTATTTCAAAGGATTTCGAATCGTTCCACATCTTATTCCACGGGCTGTAATAGCCTGGGTGTTTCCTTGCCCGATATCAGGGATTGCGACGCAGTCGCTACGCCGCAAATGATGGCTGTCATGTTGGCGATATCCAGAGTCTCGTACTCGTCATCAACATGATGGGTCAGCGAGTCGCCAGTACTCTGAATTCCGGCGATGGTGTGGGCGACGATGCCTGCTCGTGCGAACGAGATATTGTCCGAGGCAAAGAAAAGCCGGTCGGTAATTTCCGGCCCGTGAATGATTTGCAGAGGCGCATCACTCACTGATTTCTGCAGGATCTCCCCCAGATCTGAGCGGTTCCATCCCGTGACGTAGCAGACCGGTTTTCCGTCATCCGACGGCTTGCCGATCATCTCGAAGTTGATCATGGCAACAATTTGATCCTTCTCCACCGGCAGGTCCTGGACAAAGCGGTGCGATCCGATCATGCCCCGCTCTTCAGCGGAAAAGGTAATAAAGATGATCGAACGGTTGTTGTCCCCGTGCGCAGCGAAATAATCGGCCAGGGCAATGATGGCTGTCGTGCCTGATGCGTTGTCCTCAGCGCCGTTGTAGATGGTGTCTTCTCCGTTGCCTCCGATCCCGAGGTGGTCGTGATGTGCGCCAAAGATGAGGAATTCATCCTTCAGTTTCGGATCGAGTCCCTCCAGATATCCCACGATGTTGGTGAGGGTGTATTCGGTTCCGGGATCGTCGGGATTGCGGCGGTCCCGATACAGATGAGTGAATGTGTGACGGTAATCAGGGAATCGATCGAATGCTTTCAATCCCGCTTCTCTGAATTGCATTGCGATATAGTCTTCAGCCATGTGGATGTCCTCTGAAAACGGATCCCGGCCTTTGAGGTCATCAGACGCCAAGTATTTGATGTGGGCGTCGACTTGCGCCTGTGAGATGGAAACGTCGTCCACAGCTTGTTGCGTGCAGAGGATATTCAGTCCGCTCAACGTGAGCAGCAGCACGAGGATGATCAATTGCTTGAGGTATTTTTGATGCATGGATTCCCTCCTTATGAATGGACTTTATTTGCATCAGGAGTCGTTGCGATATCATCCAGGATTCCAATGATGTCTTTCGGTTTGCGCGCTGTTCTTAAACGTTGGCGAATCTCTTTTGAGCCGAGCAGGTGGGCTGCGCTTGAGAGGAGCTTGAGATGATTTCCCGGATCGCGGGCGCAGGTCAGCATAAGCAGGAAAAGATCGCTGGGCATTTTGTCGACACCGCCGAAGTCGATGCCCTTGCCGCTTCTTCCGAAAACGAGAATAGAGTTGTCAAGTCCCATGAGACGGCAGTGTGGTACTGCGACGCCGTGACCGAATCCTGTCGGGGCCAGACGCTCCCGCTCTCCCAGAACTTGCAGCGCCTGCGTTTTGTCGAAATGCTGATTTGAGGCGGATCGCGCGTGATCCACAAGTTCCTCGATGACTTCTTTTTTTGTTGTGCCTTTCAAGTCGAGAGTGACGAATGGCAGACTGAGATATTCACGCAGACGACGGGCGGATTCGGCAGGTCCGGCCATCGACGTGGTTTTCTTCAATTCTTTTTCTTCATCAGTGACCCAACTCCGCCAACGACGCAGTCCGCGATCGACGAGGAAACCGCCCGTTATTTCGAAAAACACGATGGCAGGAAGGATGATGGCGCTGATTTGCGGATTTCCCAATAAAGTGCCTGCGTATACGGCCTCGACGGCGGCGACTCCAGCCTGCGGGAGCATGAGTCGAGGCAGACATGCGGTGATTTTTCTCTCTTCTTTGACGATTTTGCATCCGAGCCACGTTCCGAAGAACTTGCCAAACATACGGCTGACGATATACATGCCGGCCAGCCAGACTGTGCTGCAGGTGAGAAAAGAAAGATCAATGCTGGCTCCGATGAGGGCGAAGAAGGCCAGGTTAAGAATGGGTGTGATATTGTCAATCTTCAGGGAATCGAAGATCGCATGAGAGTGAAAGTTGGCGATGAGAAATCCTGCAAACATGGCTGTAATGAGGAACGGCCAATGATGGTAGTAGGCAAATCCTGCGCCCAGAGCGACACTGCCCATGACGAGGAGAAGTATTTCGACAGAGGGCGATGGATGCTCGGCAAGAATGCGTTGGAGAAAGACTTCCTCACGTGATGGATGTGTATTATCATCGTCCAGACTGACGGCTTTGCGACGGACGAGCAGGCGGAGAATCAGGTAGATCGCGCCGCCAAGAAGAAGTGCGAATCCCACCTCAATTAGGACTGTGATCAGCACGCCTGATTCCACAGCTTCAGGATGCAGTTTTTTCAATGAAGTTTGGAGGAGAAGAGAGAAAATGATCACTTCGATGAGATCGTCGATAACAACAAGACTCCCAAGGATGTGACGGAGTCGGCCTTCGATACGAAGCTGATTCATGAGCACGAAGGTGATAGCCGGCGCTGTGGCGATACCGATCGATCCGATCAGGAGGGAATGCAGGATCGGCATTCCGGCGATGAACCGAAAACTCACGCTGATGAGAAGCCATGTCAATCCTGCTTGAACCAGGCAAATGGTCAGGGCGGACTTGCCGACTTTTTTCAGACGATCTGAATGGAGTTCTTCGCCGATACCAAAGGCAACCATCCCGAGGAAGACGAAAATAAAGAAATGAAATGCATGCACAGCGGTTTCGTACAGATGAGAGGATGCCTCTGGAAGGATGCCCAGTAATCGCAAAGAAAAAGGACCCACCATGGCGCCGCCGATCAGCTGCCCGGTAACATCAGACAATCGCAAACGGTGGAAGAGCTTGCCACCTAAATGGGCAGCGAGGATAATCAGGCCAAGAGCCATCATTTCTACGGGGGGACTCAGGAAATGGGATGACTCGTTCAATGGATCTCCTAAATCAGGAAATGACGAGGAAGGATTTCAGAACCTTGACATGTCGGTGGTTTTCTTGCCTGTCTGCCGTCACATTTTTTCATTGTGGAGGAGTTGTTTTTAAGCAGTTGATGCTCATCATTGCCACTCAAGCAGTGTTGCGTACAACGGAACCTACCTGGTTGATTGATCAAGTAGATGTCGCTGATCCAAAGCTTTCACAGGATCAAGTCTTGAAGTGTCATGCATGTTGGACTGCTCGCCGGAAGTCAATCGTGTTCCATCCGCTTGATTGATCTTCAAACCACTGGCTCTGCCAGTGGTTCTCGATCCTAAACTGGTCAGCACTGACGTGCCTGCTTTGAATCCACTGCTACGCGGTGAATTCAAAGCCACCCGCTTTGCGGGTGGTCGTTTACTTATAGATAAAAGGACTGAGGATTCAGACGCAGTCAATCCGCCGGTTATTCGGTCTTGCTGTCCAGAAATGCTTCCGCTTCCTCTTCGGTTCTGAAATTTGCGGAGGGGTATTTATTAATCACGGATCGGGCGAGTCGGTCAATTTGCATTCCGCCCAGAGGTTTGTCTCCAACCACTCTTGCCACTTTGCTGACACCGGCTGCAGTGTCCATTTCAACTGCTTCAGCATGAATCTTCTGGACTTCCGGAGTGCCGGGCTTGAAGTTTGTTGCGTATGTCAGTACGGTGAATCCGGGCTTGCATTTTGCCAGCGCCTTTTTGTACTCCTCTTTGAATACCAGTGCTTCCTCAAGTGTTTGATACCCATCCAAGTTTATGGATATCCGGTTTTTCTGCTCGTCCACTCTGATGTTGAACTTTGCCATTTTTGGCCTCCTTTCTGCATCGAATGGTTTTGCCATTTGATGCTTCCCGCAGACAACCGTTCCCAATAAAGATTCAGAACCCAATGATTTGTTACAGAATCAAGAGATCAAGAACCAAACACTCGCTCTTAGATGAATCAGGTGTTGTGTATTGTTTGCGAGTCGTCGAAATCTGTCGGCCTTTGCTTCTACCGGCGGCAGAGCACAGGCAAGCCCTTTTGTGACTCTATCAAGTGATCACATACGTTGAAGCGGAAACGATCTGTCCTCGGTTCCTTTGTACGTCGCCTGTGCGAAATTGATGCGCCGCATGGGCGCTTGCGTTGTGATTTCTTCAAAATAGTGGGCCGAGAGTCCGCACAGCCGGCCGAAGATGAACAGGGCTTTCGCCAGTTTGGGATCGAATCCCATGTCGGCGATGATGGCGCCGATCACGCCGTCCACATTGATGGGCAGGTTGAGCCCTCTCAAGTCCTTCAGGATATCACCGGCAATCTTCGAGACAGCCACGCACGGACCGGCCAGTCCGTTTTGTTCGGCCAGGCTCCAAAGCACGTCGCGCCGGGGATCCTGGGTATGCACGCGGTGGCCCATGCCTTCGATTCGTTTCCCACTTTTCATATATTCGGACATGACCTGCCGCGTGGCGTCCTCTGGGCTGAGACTGTTTTGATCCGCCCGCTCCACACAGGCCTTGAAGAAAGCTGCTGCTTTTTCGCCCGCGCCGCCGTGCACATCGGTGATGGCGCCCACGCCGTGGGCCACGGCCACTTCGTATGCGGCGCGCACGGAAGAGGCGATCAGCGTGGCCTGGGCTGACGGGGGCGTGACGCCGTGATCCACAGACGCGACGATCATGGCCTCGAGCATCCGCGCACGGGCGGAATCTGTGTTTGTCTGTCCCGAGATCGCGTGAAAGATCAGACCCGAAAACGGTGCTGCGGGATCTGCTCCGCTCAAGATTGTCGTGTGTCCCAGAACGTGCGCCAGCCAGGCCGTGAACCGGCCGAGGCAGAACACGGTCTTCTCGACCTGGGCCCGTTTTCCGTCCGGTTGGAACGTGGCAAGATCCTCGTCAGCCAAGAGGTATTTGGCCAGGGTTTTGGAAAGGTCTTCGGCGGGATTGCGATGAACGGACGGGACGGGTTTTTTGGCGGCTTGGGTGGAGAGATGCGCCAACGCGTTGACGCACTCCGCATTCGGGAGTTCTCCCTCGATGATCAGATGGGCTGCTTCGATCAGCGATGCGCGCCGAATGATCTCCTCGAGCCGATATCCGCGGATGACCAGACTGTTGGGTTCCACCTTGGTGACCAGGGTGCTCCAGCTTGGCTTGGGCGGCGGCGCTTCCCAGATCTGGCGCATGCGCTCGTAGTAGCGTTCCGGAGTAAAATAGGTCTTGCCTTTGAGTTTGCCCTGCACGGCTGTGATCAAATCGAACTGGCTGTTGACCACGGTGACACCTGCTGACTCAAGAGCCGCTTTTTTGGATTTGAATGTGCCGGTCTCCACGCCGGGCGTGACAATGGCGCCTGCATGGCCCATGGTCTTGCCTTCGGGCGCATGGGCGCCGGAGATGAGCGCCACCAGCGGTTTGGGGTACTTTTCCGGATGGTCCTTGATATCCTGGGCCAGCAGCTCTTCCTGGCATCCCCCGATCTCGCCGGCAACGATGACCAGGTCCGTATTCTCGTAATCCATGGCCAGAGGCACCAGATCACGGAATGTGGAGCCGATGGCGCCGTCGCCGCCCACGCCGATGACTGCGTTCTGTGCGATGCCCACGCTGGCCATGGCGTCGGACATGTGGTAGAGAATCGCTCCGCTGCGCGAGATGATGGTCACGCCTTTTGATCCGAATTGTCCCGGCTTGACTTCCTCGGGATAAAAGACATCGGGCAGCATGCCGATTTTGATCCGCTCGGGCGGAAAGATCAGCCCCGGCGTGTTTCCGCCGATGAGCACGGTCTTGTTCCGCCGGGCCGCTACCAGAATGTCCCGCACATCGCGCAGGGGGATTCCCTCGGAAATGAGGACGACAAGGGGAATTCCTGCCTCGATGGCCTCAATGGCTGCGTCACGGGCCGTGGCGTAGTGCCGCCAGATGCTGCACGCCACAATGTCGGGATGGTCTTCAAGCGCGTCGCGCACGGTCTCGTACACAGGGATGAGTTCGTGCACGCGGCTGCCGCCCTTGCCCGGCGCCACGCCTGCGGCCACAGTGGTCCCGAAATCGTGCATGAGTCCCGCATGTTTTGAACCCTGTCCTCCGAGACCGATGATCAGGGTGTCGAGTTTGTTTGACTGCGCGATCCGGGAGGCCAGCTCGGGTCTGATTTTCCGGACGATGTGAAAGAGCATGCCGTCTGTGGCGTTGATGGGGTGATCCATGCGATTGATCCTTTTCGTTTCTTCAATCCCGCCAGAGGCGGGCAAGGGTTTGATACTCCGCTGCTTGAGGCGCGGTAGTTCATTCAGTCACGAAAGCGCGAGGCATGAGGCGAGGGGCAAGAGGCAAGAGGAAAAACATCCTCTTGCCCCCGCGGATAATCCTTGTGTCTTTGCGAGGAGCGAAGTGATGAAGCAATCTCAGGGAAGGAGACTGCTTCGTCCAGACGAATCGGGACTCGCAGAGACAATTGAAGGACGTGAATTTGCCTCAAAGCCTGTCAGCTCTTGCCGCCATTCCGTTTCTCGAACGCGTACGCCACGCCTTCCCTGATTACATCGGCCATGATCTTCTGGTTGCCCACGGTGATGTGCATGTCCTTCAGTTCGTCCGGGGTTTCGCGTTTGGCCTTGTCCAGAAAGTCGCGGGCTGTGGGCAGGTCTGTGCCGACCATCCGGCCGTAGACCGGCAGCATCCGCTTGCCTTCTTTGTGCCTGCGGCGCAAACAGTCCACCAGGCCGCGGATGAACGTATCGCAGCTGGAAATACCGCCGAACCGGGAGGTGATGACCAGATCCACAATCTCGTAATCCATCAGCAGGTGGAACATGTCTGCAACTTTTTGCAGGGACGGGCCGCCGCCCGAATCCATGAAATTGACGGGGATGACGCGGCCGTCGAAAAAGCGGTCGCCCACATTGGCTGTCTCGTCGATGCTGAAGATGCCGTATCCGGCCCCGCCGGGAACCAGGCCCACGTAGAGCTTGTCCGGATCCTTCACATGGTTCTCGTCCAACAAGTCAACGTAGGGGAATCCCGCATCGCGGGCGCGGACTTCGTTGCGTGTCGGTTCGGACACGTCGTGGCGCACTTCCGAGATTCCCAACAGTTTGAAGAGATCGCCCTGCCTGTAGAGACCGTTGTCGTCGAGAACGATTTTGGCGTCGGCTGCCACAGGGCCTTCGGGCGTCAGAATCAGGGGATTGATCTCGGCCACCTTGCAGTCGCAGGACTGGAACGCGACGTACACCTTTTCAAGGACGTCTTTGAGCTGGCTGGTCCACCGTTCGCCGTTCTCCAATACCGCTGCGAGGAACTTTGCCATCTGCTGCGCTTTGTCCGACGGCAGAATTTTGTCGTTGTCCGGCAGCTCGATTTTCAGGATGGCGTCGGGATTGTCCCGGGCCACGGTTTCGATGTCCACGCCCCCGGAGGGGCTGACCATCATGATCACGCTGTAATTGGCCGGATTCATGGTCACGCCGACGTAACAAGCGCCGATCTCCTCCACGGCCTGTTCCAGCATGAGCATGTCCACAGTGAAGTCGCGAATGGTCTTGCCGAGCATGTCCCCTGCGAGGTGTATTGCGTCCGCCCGGGTATTTGCTTTTTTGATGCCGCCGGCTTTGCCCCGTCCGCCAATCAGTACCAGGGATTTGAGCATGAGTGGGTAGGGGACATCCTCCAATTTCTCAATTTGCTCGGGCTGGCAAATGAGTCCTGCCTGTTTCGGAACAGGAATGCCTTGTTTTTCAAAGATTTTTTTGGCTTCGTTTTCGTAGAGACGCATAATTGCCTCGATTGAGATTTTCAATTCATACAATTGTGGGTAAAAGGCAAGAGGCGCTGGGCAAGAGGCAAGAAAATTATGATGCTTTTCTTGCCTTGATCAGGCTGCCAATCTGCCTTGCCAGAATTTTATAGTCGTGATCCAGTTTTTGATAAACATCTTGTTGAATATAGCCGATCTCATGTGAAATAATCAATTGTGTCCGCAGTTCTGCAAGCGATCCCTTGGCAATGAAGAAGAAACGAACGGCTTCTTTATCTGTTCCACGCTCATCTCCTTCTGCAATATTGCTTGCAATGCTGACCGCGGAGCGACGAATTTGATCGCGTAGACCATAATCTCGTGCGAAGCTTCCCTTTTCAGTGGTCTGATAAATCAGGACAGCCAGCTCTTTAGCTTTCTTCCAAACTTTGAGGGATTCAAAACCTTCTTTGCCCATTGCCTCTCGTCTCTGGTCTCTTGCCTATTTCGATTTCAGTTTTCCCCGTGTGTATTCCAGCAATCCCCCCGCATCGGTGATGGCCATGACCTCGGGCGGAAGCTTTGGGAAAGAGAAGGTTTCGTCTTCCACTTGGATTGTTCCGTTCTGTGGATCTACTGTGACTGCGTTCCCTTCCTGGTATGCTGTGACCGCATCCGGACATTCGATGAGCAACAGGCCCTGGTTGATGGAGGCGCGGTAGAAAATCCGTGAAAAACTTTCTGCCACAACAGCGCGGACGCCAACGGCCTTGAGTCCAAGGGCGGGCTGCTCGCGCGACGAACCGCATCCGAAATTCTTGCCGGCGAGGATGATGTCACCGGCCTGGACGTTCCCGGAAAATTCAGGATCAAGGTCCTCCAGCAGATGGGATTTGATTTCATCCGCGGTGGAGCAGGTATAGGTGTACTTGCCGGGAAAGAGCATGTCGGTGTTGATGTCGTCGCCGTACCGCCAGACCCGCATGTCACACCTCCTTCCGGGGATCGGTGATCGTTCCATTGAGCGCCGAGGCCGCCACCGTGGCAGGGCTGGCCAGGATGATCTCGGCCTCCTTGCAGCCCATGCGTCCCTTGAAGTTGCGGTTCGCCGTGGAGAGACAGCGCTCGCCGGGCGCCAGAGCGCCCTGGTGTGCGCCCAGACAGGGGCCGCATCCCGGCGGCAACAGCACGCCGCCGGCCTCGACCAGCGTATCGATGAGCCCTTCGGCCATCGCTTCCCTCAGCACGGAGCGGGACGCCGGCAGAAGGAGCAGCCGGGTGTTGGGCGAGATCGTCTTTCCTTTCAGAATTCGCGCGGCTTCGCGGAAGTCGCTGGTGCGGCCGTTGGTGCACGTGCCGATGAAGCACTGGTCTAAGGCGAGACCTTCGACGTCCCCGACCGGTTTGACGTTGTCCACCGTGTGGGACATGGCAACCACGGGCGTGATGTCGTCCAAAGTGTACGAGAGTATTCGGATGTATGACGCGTCCGGATCGGCCCAGACGGGTGTAACTTGATCCGCTTCCCCACCACAGGACTGGAGGAAGTCGCGTGTCTTCTCATCCACCGGAAAGACGGCGATCTTGGCGCCCATCTCGACGCCCATGTTGGCGATGGTGAACCGGTCGTCCACTGTCAGATTTCGGATATCTCCGTGGAACTCCACGGCGCAGTAGTTTGCCCCGTCGGCCCTGATATCGCCGATGATGGTCAGGATCAGGTCTTTGGCCGAGACGGGTGGTCTTAACTGTCCACTTACTGTGATCTTGATGGTCGGCGGCACCTTGAGCCAGGTTTGTCCTGTGAGCATGAGGGCCGCGGCCTCGGTCCGATCGATGCCTGTGGAAAAACATCCCACAGCGCCGTACGAACAGGTGTGGGAGTCGCTGCCGAGAATGAGACCGCCCGGTCGGGCGAAACCTTTCTCCACCACGATCTGGTGGCAGATTCCTTCTCCGACATCAAAGAAGTGGCGGATGTGATGCTTTTTCACGAAGCCCCGAATTTTCAGATGCCCCGCCGCGTTTTTCTCGGACGCCGCAGGAATGACGTGGTCGAGCACGATGATGTCGAGATCCGTGCGAACCACACCGTGTGCGTCCAGCTCAGGACCAATCTTGCCGATGATGGCGGCGGTGTTGTCGTGGGTCAACAGGTGGTCCGGTCTGACTGTCACGATCTGGCCGACATCCACTGTCTTGTTCCCGGATTTGTTTGCAAGTATTTTCTGGGCGAATGTCATTCCCATCTCAACACTCCGAAAGCTGTCAAATAAAGTACAAAGGGCGTGAGGCAAGAGGTTATTGCCCGATCATGTCCTTCGTTCGGTCTTCGGTTTCCAGTCTGCGGACTCCCGGTCATTTTAAAAGTCCGTCCCGCTGATAGATTTGCATCTGGATGTCGGAGAAAGGCTCCGCTTCGATGGTTTCTCCTGTCTTGCGGCGGATGATCTTGCCGGCATCCAGATGGATCGTGATTTCTTCGCCGTCCTGTATGCCAGAATCCACAAGGTCGGATGTGACGATGGGGAGGCCGGCATTGATGGCGTTACGCTCGTAGATTGCTCCGAAGGATTTGGCTACGATAGACTGAATGCCCAGACTTGTAAAGCAGTCCACGGCCTGCTGGCGTGACGAGCCGGCCCCGAAATTGACGCCCGTGACAACGATATCCCCCGGATTGGCTTTCTGGGCGAAGTTCTCCCAGCCCTTGAGATTATCAAAGGTGTACTGGCCCATCTGGGCGATGTCGGTGATGGCCAGGTACCGGTTGTGGAAGATCATGTCGGTGTCGATGTTGTCGCGGGCAATGACCCAGACGCGGCCGGTGAGACGCACGGGTTTTTCGTCCGATGCATGTTTTTCGGTGATTTTCCGACCGACGTCCGAGGCGATTCCTTTCCCGAAAACGGCGGGGTGGGCCGGTATGGCGTCCGGTGTTGTGATGACGCCGGCCACGGCTGAGGCAGCGGCCACTTCAGGAGAGGCCAGGTAGACCTCTCCCTGACCCTGTTTGCCGGCGAAGTTGCGATTGCCTGTGCTGACCGTGATTTCACCGGGCCCGTTCTGGCCGACCTGTCCGGCGGCGCATCCGGCGCAGCCCGCGTTACTGACCAGGGCCCCGGACTGCATGAAGATGTCCAGAATTCCCTCATCCAGGCACTGCTGCCAGACCGTTCGCGTAGCAGGGACGATTTTCAACACAACTCCCGGCGCGACTGTTTTCCCCTTTAAAATCCGGGCGGCGATTCGCATGTCCTCAATCCGCCCGTTGGTGCACGAGCCGATGAAAGCCGAGTCGATCTTCGTTTCTGCAATTTCCCGAACAGGTACCACATCCTCCGGATGCCCGGGGCGGGAGGCCAGCGGCTCCAGATCCGACAGATCAATTTCAACGGTTTTTTCGTATTCCGCGTCCGGGTCCGCTTTGATCAATTCGAAATCTCCCTTGCCGAGCGACCGAAAGTGGTTGATCACGTCCGCGTTGGGCGCAAACAGGGCGATGATGCCTGCCATTTCCGTGGCCATGGAGGCGATGGTGATGCGGGAGGCCAGGTCCAAATCCTCCGCAATCGAACCGGTGATTTCAGCAGCGTATCCCAGTAATCCTGATGCGCCGAATTCCTGCAAGAGCCGCAAGGCGATGTCTTTTGCGCTGACGCTCTTCGGCGGTTTTCCGACAAGAACAATCCGCATGGATTTGGGGACCTTGAACCAGACGCGGCCCGTGGACCAGGCCGCAGCGATATCCTGATCGCCCATGCCCTGGCCGAACGTGCCCACAGCCCCCAGGATGTTGGCATGCGAGTCGGTGGAGACCAGTGTGCCGCCGGGAGTGACAAGGCTTTCCTCAATGGCGATGTGGGTGCCGATGCCTGACGCTATGTCGTAGATTTGGATGCCGTGTTCACGTGCGAAAACGCGGCAGAGTTGTTGATTGGCGGCGTATTTCTGATCGGATCCCGTGGGATTGCAGTCGAAGGTGAAGAAGGTCCGGGCCGGATCGTCGATGCCCAGTCCGCGGTCCCGAAGATTTTTCACCACGTTTGCGCCGCCAAAGTCGCGGGCCAGTCGCGCGTCGATGCGGATATCGACAATGTCGCCGGGTTTGACGGGCTTGTCCGCATGGATTGACAGAATTTTCTCGATCAGGGTTTGATCCATGATCTCTCCAAGGTCATGTTCATTTTCCGATTACCGATAAGGATGCGGTTCAGTCCTCAATCAGAAGTCCGTTCTGTTTCATCACCAGAGGATTGAATGTTGCAAAATCAGCCTGGTGGATGAAGACAGTCTCGATCACCTGTGGACGTCCGTCACCTTCCTTCGCATGGCAGGCGATCATGTTGACAATGTCTTCAGTCATCCCGTTCTGCGTCGCGAGGATGGATCCTGAAATGGGGTGACGCGCATATTTCCCAGACAGGCTCTTGCGGAATCCGCCTTGTCCGTCAGGTTCGATCTCGAGGAGCTTGCCCACATCGTGGAGGAGTCCCCCGGCGATGAGCCGATCAAGATCGATCTCGTACGGAAGTGCAGCATATGCGTCCATTTGCGCTTTGGCCAGGGCCAGGGCTCCGTCTGTCACGGCAATGGTGTGCGCGATCAGGTCGATACTGTGTGTGTCCGTCAGCAATGTGAAGGGTGCTTTTCGCAGTGCATCAATGGAGGCCCAGTTGCCCTTCCGGCAGGCGTCGATCCACGTGGCAACCACTTGCTCGCGGAGGATTGTATCACCGATGCCGTCGAGCTGTTTGCGGAATATGGATTCGATTTCCTGTGGCTTGATCATTGACCCGTCTCCTTGATCAGTGGTCGGAATAGTCTGTTAATTGATGAATTTGATGCCGTCTAAGATAGGAAAGTTCACAGAAAAGCGCAAGGTCTGATTGAGTGAGTTTGGAAGGTTTGCCCAGACGGATGTGAATTAGTCTTGAGCATCCATCCCACGGACGAACGCCTCTACACATTCTGGCAAGTGAGCACTGTATCCACCTTCCATCACCGTAAAAGTTGGGATGCCCAGTCCGGCGATTAGTCTTCCGATGTCGCCAAAGGTTGTCATGTCGAGATCCATTTGCGCCAGGGGATCCTCCTGAAAAGCGTCGAATCCGGCGGAGACGCCCAAGAGAGAGGGCTTGAAGTCCGCGATGCTCTGACAGGTTTTATCCAGAACCACCAGATAGTGCGTCCCGTTCGTGGCCGGCGGCAGAGGAAAATTGATGATATTGTCCAGCGAATCAAGACCTGTGCCCGGGTAGAGAGGAGTCTGATGGAGTGAAATGTAGAGGACCTCCGGCCATCCTTTGACAATATCCTCGGTGCCGTTGCCGTGGTGGACATCGATGTCGAGGATGGCGATGCGCTGTCCCGGATGCGCATCCAACCTTTTGGCGACGGCGATGGCGATGTTGTTGATGTAGCAGAAGCCCATCACGCGGCCGCGCGTGGCGTGGTGCCCCGGCGGGCGCATGAGGGAGAAGGACGGTCCTTCGCAGATTGCAGTCTCGGCGGCCTGGATGGCTGATCCGGCAGCCAGACGTGCGAAATCTGCGATGCCGGGCAGAACAGGCGTGTCCGGGTCGAAAAAGTCGCCCGAGACGACACGCTGCCAGTGTTCCTTCGTGTGTACGCGGAGGATGTCGGCCTCGGCGCACGGCTGTGGTTCGCGAAAGGTGTATCCCCTCTCTTTGAGATGGTCCTGCACGGACCGAATCCGCTCCGGCGATTCCGGATGGCCGGGTGTTCCGTATTCGAGACATCGCGGTGTCGTGAAGATGATCATCGGAGGGAGTCCGGATTGTTGTGACTGGATCGTTTCAAGGTACGGTCCGGCGGAACAAAAGTCAACGGGATTTGCGCCGCGCACATTGGGCTTGCGGCGGACGGGGGGAATGCGTATATTTATCGTTGAACTGTTCCAATCGAAGGAATTCCCATGTCCCGCATGTTCGTGATTGTCAATCCCACGGCCGGCCGGGGGGCGACCCGCCGGGCGCTTCCGAGAATCAAAGACATGCTGTCCAAAGCGGGCATTGATTATCACATGGCGTTCACCGAAAAGCCGAGGCACGCATCCGATCTGGCGGCCCGAGCACAGGCCGATGGCGCTGATATTGTCGTGGCGGTCGGCGGCGACGGCACCATCAACGAGGTGGTCAACGGCTTGATGCGCAGCAGGGAGAAGGATGGATCAGGCAGTGCCCTGGGGATCATCAGCGCCGGCCGGGGGAACGATTTTGCAGTTGGCGCCGGGATTCCGACGGATCTGAAATCGTCTTGCAAACTGCTGGCCGCCGGGCAGAGCCGCCCCATGGACATGGGACTGGTCTGTGGTGACCAGTTTCCGGAGGGCCGGTATTTTTGCAACGGCATCGGCATTGGATTCGACGCCATTGTGGGTTTTGAGGTCGCGAAACTGTTCTGGCTTCGCGGGCTGGCGGCCTACGGCGTGGCTGCGCTGAAGTCGCTGTTCCTGTACCACCGCGCGCCCACGGTTGAGATCGAGCTGGCCGGAGAAACGGTGACACAACCGTCCCTCATGATTTCGGTGATGAACGGGCGCACCATGGGCGGTGGATTCAAGATGGCGCCCAAAGCCGATATGGCGGACGGGCTGTTTGATCTCTGTATCGCTACGACAGCGGGCCGGATGAAGATCCTCCATCTCATGGGTTTGTTTCTCAAAGGAGAGCAGGAAGGAGATCCGATTATCCGGATGACGCGGGCCAGCCAGATCGCGGTGCGCGCTGTCGAGGGAACCCTGCCCGCGCACGCAGACGGCGAGGTGCTGTGCCGTCACGGCGCGTGGCTCGAGGCGGAGATCATTCCATCAGCGCTGGATGTCATTGGTTTTCTTAAAACATGATTTCGAAATGAATATCTGGAATCTGAAAGCGCCAAGTTATCATCGTCTACGCACACTTCCGATCGTGGGGCGCATCCTCTGCCATGAGAAGCGGAAGCTTGCCGCTCTCCTCTGTCAGGTTGAAGTTGGGGGCATTGTCCTCGACATCGGAACCGGCGCCGGATCCACGCTGGATCTGTTCGGTGAGAGTATCCCTGTGATCGGCGTGGACCGGTCTTTGGCCATGCTTCGGAAAGCGCTAAGACGTCCACGGTTTTTCGGAGTTGTCGGTGATGCCGTCCATTTGCCTATTCGATCATGCAGTGTGCACGCCGTCTCGGCTATCGGTCTGGCGGAATATGTGTCAGACAAAGCCGCACTGCTCTCCGAGATAAAACGCATTTTGTGTCCAAATAGTTGGTTTTTGGTGACGGTCTCTCCGCCAGGTCTGGCGACAACTCTCAGACAGTGTCTGGGCAGCCGCATTTATCCTGTTCGCGGCGAACAATTTGTATCCCTCGCCTCTGAACAGGGATTTGTCCTGATTAACCGATC
>CAZDVF010000011.1:0-19304 GCA_964508725.1 uncultured bacterium
ATCTTGTCAAAGAAAAGCAACAGAGAATCCCCTT
The DNA here is from genome assembly GCA_964508725.1 of uncultured bacterium. Taxonomy (GTDB): domain Bacteria; phylum Zhuqueibacterota; class QNDG01; order QNDG01; family DSAB01; genus CAZDVF01. The sequence continues at coordinate 35 of CAZDVF010000011.1, forward strand.
AAGGAAGTCGTTTGATGAAACGTGGGGTGAGACATTGTTTCAGTTTACATCCTGAAAAGGCTGGGAATTTCCGTCCATCATTATTATGGGTACATTGTTTTCAGATTCGTTTCTTCAAAAAAATATTGAACTCAAAATGTCCATGGGATGAAAAAATATCTTGACAATCGATGATGATGGTATTATATTAGCTTCAATTCATACCACACACCAAAACAGAATGCGATTGTGAATACGACAGAGATGACATGTTTCAACACCTCTTTCACACTGCGGGATTTCCTGATCCGGCAGCGTGTGAGTCGTATTGTCGCTGTGTCCGGCAACATTCTCGTGTTGGTGTCCTGCCTCATTATCGCTCTACTAATTATTAGCATTATTAACGTAGGAGTGATTTCGAGCCTAAACGGCTAAGCCAAACCGCTCAGAGATCATTCCTGCAACCAACCAAAAGATTCAAATTTCTCAAGCAAGACAAGAAGCACCAACGTAACAAGGAATGAACTCTGAGCTGAATTCGTGCATTTGCATCCGGAGGAGTACCGATGCACAGCGATTCAGTCAAAGAGGGAATAGCACGCGCGCCCCATCGCAGCCTGCTCAGAGCATGCGGGTTGCAGGGCGAAGATTTTCACAAGCCATTCATTGGCATTGCCAACGCTTTTACCGAAGTCATACCAGGTCACGTCCATCTCCGCGACATTGCTGATTGTGTCAAAGGAGGCATCCGTTTAGCCGGCGGCGTTCCCTTTGAATTCAACACCATTGGTGTGTGCGACGGCATCGCTATGGGACATGACGGCATGCGCTATTCCCTTGCCAGCCGGGAGCTCATCGCTGATTCGGTGGAGACGATGGTCCGCGCTCACGGATTTGACGGACTGGTTCTGATTCCCAATTGCGACAAGATCACGCCGGGCATGGTCATGGGCGCGTTGCGGGTCAATATCCCGTCCATTTTTATCAGCGGCGGGCCCATGCAGGCGGGCCGGCTGCCTTCGGGTGAAGCAGTCGATCTGATCAGTGTGTTCGAGGGAATCGGACGTCTTCAGTCCGGCGAGGCAGCTGAGGATGATCTGGCCCGGCTGGAAGCGTGCGCGTGTCCCGGGCCCGGGTCGTGCGCCGGACTGTTCACGGCCAATTCCATGAACTGTTTGCTGGAGGCTCTGGGCCTGGCCCTGCCGACCAACGGGACGCGCCTAGCACTTACTAAAGAACGTCGAAATCTTGCCAGGCAAGCAGGCGCCCAGATCCTGCGCCTCGTCCAAGAAGATCTCAAGCCTCGCGATCTGGTGACGCGCGCATCCATCGACAATGCGTTTGCTCTGGACATGGCCATGGGCGGATCGAGCAACACGGTGCTCCATACTCTGGCTATTGCTCACGAAGCGGGCGTCGATTATCCACTCGAGCGCATCAATCAAATCGCACAGAAAATTCCCCATCTCTGCAAGGTGGCGCCGGCATCCTCAAACCATATGGAAGATGTAGATGCTGCAGGCGGTGTTCCGGCCATCCTGTCAGAACTGAGACACATTCCCGATGCGCTCAATTTAGCCTGTCCGACAGTTACGCTCAGATCTATTGGAGATGCCATCTGCGACGCAGCTATCAAAAACGAAGAGGTCATTCATCCGCTTGATCGTGCCTATGCGCCGACTGGCGGGCTGGCAATTCTCTTCGGCAATCTGGCGCCCGAAAGCGCGGTGGTGAAGACTGCTGCAGTGGATCCGTCCATGCTGAGCTTTACCGGCCCGGCGCGGATTTTTAATTCTGAAAATGACGCACAGACAGCCATTCAAAATGGCACATTACAACCCGGTGATGTGGTTGTGATCCGGTACGAGGGTCCAAGAGGCGGGCCCGGCATGCGCGAGATGCTGTCGCCGACATCGTGCCTGGCGGGCATGGGCCTGTCCGATTCGGTGGCCCTGATCACTGACGGACGTTTTTCGGGCGGCACGCGCGGCGCGTGCGTGGGGCATGTGTCTCCCGAGGCGGCGGAGGGCGGTCCGATTGGACTCCTCGCAGAGGGTGACCAGATCACCATTGACATCCCCAACCGGAAGATTTCGGTTTCACTGTCCGACACCGAATTGGAGAGCCGGCGACGGAACTGGAATCCGCCCAAACCAAAAATCACCGATGGGTGGCTGGCGAGATACGCGTGTCTGGTGACATCGGCCCATACAGGGGCCGTTCTGCGAAATCCATTCAAATAAAAAATGAAACGAATTAAATAGAGGAGAAGGGACATGCAAACAGCAACAAAACCAGCGAAAAGACAGATCTCGGAATCGCAGCTCATGGCGGGAAGCGAAATTTTGATCCAGGCGCTTTTAAAAGAAGGCGTCGATACGATTTTTGGTTACCCGGGCGGCGTGTTGCTCAATGCGCACGATGTGCTGTACAAAATACCCCAGATCCGTCATATTCTGGTGCGGCACGAGCAGGGAGCAACCCATGCAGCCGACGGGTATGCCCGCGCCACAGGAAAACCAGGTGTGGTGTTGGTCACCTCTGGGCCGGGCGCCACCAATACGGTCACAGGCATCACCACAGCCTACATGGATTCAGTGCCTCTGGTGGTGCTGACCGGGCAGGTTCCGTCGCATCTGATTGGCAACGACGCGTTTCAGGAGGCGGACATCATCGGCATGACACGTCCCATCACCAAGCACAGCTATCTGGTGCGTGACGCCAACCGGCTGCAGGATGTCATTCGCAAGGCGTTTCACATCGCGTCGACAGGCAGGCCCGGGCCTGTTCTGGTGGATCTGCCGAAGGACATCCTCGCTTTGCCGGGGATATACCAGCGTGACGTCAGCGTGTCGCTCCGCGGATATCAGCCTGTGTACGAGGGATACAGTCCGCAAATCGAGAAAGCGGCCCAGGCCATCAACGAGGCTGAACGGCCTCTGATCTATGCAGGTGGAGGCGTCGTTTCGGGAGATGCCGCAGACATTCTCACGCGACTGGCCCGCAAGGGATCTGTCCCTGTCACAACAACTCTGATGGGACTGGGCTGTTTTCCCGAAGACGATGCTCTTTCTCTGGGCATGGTGGGCATGCACGGAACGTGGGCGGCCAATGCGGCCATCATGGAATGTGATGTGCTTGTTGCGGTTGGGGCCCGGTTCGACGATCGCGTGACCGGCAAGCTTGAGAGCTTTTCGCCAAGCAGCAAGAAGATTCACATCGATATCGATCCGTCGTGCATTTCGAAGAATGTACGGGTGGATGTGCCCATTGTGGGTCATGTCCGGCAGGTGCTGAACGAATTGGTTCAGCACATCAAGAAGCGGGATCGCAGCGTCTGGCTCCGGTCCATTGAACAGTGGAAGAACAGGCATCCGCTCCGGTATGCCTGGCCGGATGACCGATTGGCTGCGCCGTATGTCATTCAGCGCGTGGCCGAGGCTACAGATCATGACGCGATTGTGGTCACGGATGTGGGGCAGAACCAGATGTGGGCGGCCCAGTTTTACGGATACCGGAAATCCCGCAGCTTCCTGTCGTCCGGCGGTCTGGGCACAATGGGATACGGATTGCCCGCCGCGGTGGGCGCTGCGTTGGCGCGTCCGGATCAAACAGTGGTATGCTTCACCGGAGACGGCGGATATCAGATGAATGTTCAGGAGCTGGCCACGGCTGTGCATTATAAACTGCCGATTAAGATCGCGCTGCTCAACAACGGCTATCTGGGCATGGTCCGCCAGTGGCAGGATCTCTTTTTCGATAAACGGTACGCCAACACCGATATCGAGCCTGGGAATCCGGATTTCATCCAACTGTCCGAGAGCTTTGGCGCCAGGGCGTTCCGTGTGTCCACAAAAGATCAGGTGGATGAAGCCATCAAGGAATCCCTTCAGATTCACGATCGGCCCGTTGTCATGGAATTTCTTATCTCGCGCGAGCAGAATGTGATGCCCATGGTTCCGGCCGGCGCATCTCTGATGGATATGCTGGAAGAGCCCGAGCACAAAAGCAGCGATGCAGGAGGAGACGCATGATGAAGCATACACTCGCTGTGTTGTTTGAGAACCGGCTCAATGCCATTCCGCGAATTACCGGACTCTTCGACGGCAGAGGATTCGCAATCGACAGTATCAGTTTCGGACCCGGTGAGGATCCGGGTCTGACCCGCATGACGGTTACCACGCGGGGCGAAGAGCCCATGATCGAGCAGATCACCAAGCAACTCTACAAACTTGTGGATGTGACCAAAGTGATCGATCTGACCCATGATCCGTTTGTCGAGCGTGAACTGGCCCTGGTCAAGGTCAACTGTACCAGTTCCAGCCAGGCCGAGATCCTTCAACTGGTGAATGTGTTTCGCGCCAAGGTGGTCGATCTGAGTCCGTGGTCGCTCACTGTGGAAGTGACGGGCAGGGAAGACAAGGTGGATGCGGCTGTCGGTTTGCTCGCACAATACGGCATTCTGGAATTATCCCGCACCGGGTCCATCGCCCTGAAACGGGAATACAAAAAGGAGACGGGCGTGTCGGCCCAGACCGCAGATGAACCGGCGAAACAGGAACTGAAAGGAGCCACAGTATGAAGCTTTTCTACGACAAGGACGCCCGTCCGGACATTCTCAAATCCAAAACCATCGCTGTGATTGGTTACGGCAGCCAGGGGCACGCCCAGGCGCAGAACCTGCGCGACAGCGGATTAACGGTCCTCGTCGCCGAGCTGGATGGCACACCGAACCACGCGCTGGCTGTGTCGCACGGATTTGATCCGCTCACCGCATCCGAAGCGTCGGAGCGGGCCGATATTATCCAGATCCTTCTGCCCGATGAAGTGCAGCCTCGGGTGTACCACGAGGCTGTTCTCCCTGCGTTGAAGAGAGGCAAAGCGCTTGTCTTCTCGCACGGATTCAACATCCACTTTGGACAGATCACGCCGCCGGAGGGGATCGACGTCTACATGGTTGCGCCGAAGAGTCCCGGGCATCTGGTCCGACGGATGTACGAGCAGGGAGCCGGTGTGCCATCACTCATCGCTGTGGCGCAGGATGCGTCCGGAAATGCCTTCGATCTGGCTCTGGCCCATGCCTGCGGCATCGGGGCGGGCCGGGCGGGCATCATCGAGACTACGTTCCGCGAGGAAACGGAGACTGACCTCTTCGGAGAGCAGTGCGTGCTCTGCGGCGGGGTCACAGAACTGGTCAAGGCGGGTTTCCGCACTCTGGTCGAGAACGGATACCGGCCGGAGATCGCCTACTTCGAATGCCTCCACGAGCTGAAGCTCATTGTGGACCTGTTCTACGAGGGCGGCATTGCAGGCATGTACCACTCCGTCAGCGATACAGCCGAATTCGGCGGCATGACCGTGGGTCCGAAACTCATCACCAGTCAAACCAGGGCCGTGATGCATGAAATCCTGGAAAACGTACAGACAGGCCGGTTCGCGCGGGAGTGGGTCCTCGAAAACCAGGCGGGACGTCCGGTGATGAAGGCGCTCCGCAAGCAGCATCACGACCTGGAGATTGAACAGGTGGGGAGGCAATTGCGGGAGATGATGCCGTGGCTCAATAAGAAGGGTTGAGTCGTAGGGGCGAGGCATGCCTCGTCCCTACCGCGTCCTGAAGGTTTGCCATGAAGTGGACCAATGTATACAGCCAGGAATGTCAGCGCAAAAAGGCTTGCAAAGAACACCGGTTGTGACGTATCCATAAAAAAGGAAACAAGATGGAGAATCAAATCCAACTGTTCGACACCACGCTGCGCGATGGATCGCAGGGCGAGCACATTTCCTTCTCTCTTGAGGACAAGTTGCGGATCGCCCACAAACTCGACGCGTTCGGCATGCACTACATCGAGGGCGGATGGCCGGGGTCCAATCCCAAGGACATCCTCTTTTTCCAGAAAGCGAAAACGGAGCGCTTCGAGCACGCCAAGCTGTGCGCGTTTGGCAGTACACGGCGAGCTTCCAATCCCGTGGAACGTGATGCCAACATCCGCGCGCTGGTCGAGGCCGACACGCCGGCGGTATCCATTTTCGGAAAATCGTGGCTTCTCCACGTCCGCAAAGCGCTCAGGATATCCCCCGAAGCGAATCTTGAACTTATCCGCGACTCGGTGCGCTATCTCAAATCCAAAGGGCGCGAGGTGATCTTCGATGCCGAGCACTTTTTCGACGGCTACAGGGATGACCCAGATTACGCTCTGGCCGCCGCGCTCGCGGCCGAAGAGGCCGGCGCTGATGTGCTGGTCCTGTGCGACACCAACGGGGGAACCATCACGTCCCAATTATCCGATATCGCCCGTATTGTGGTGGAGCGCGTTCGCACGCCGCTCGGTATTCACGCCCACAACGACTCGGATCTGGCTGTGGCCAATACGCTGGCCGCGGTTGAAGCCGGGTGCGTTCACGTGCAAGGAACGGTGAACGGGTACGGCGAACGGTGCGGCAACGCCAACCTTTGCTCAGTGATTCCCAATTTGCAGCTCAAGATGGGGATCTCCGCTGTTCCGGACGCTTCCATTCGCCGTTTGACCGATCTGTCCCGTTTTGTCAGTGACATTGCCAACCTGGGTCAGCCCGGGCATTTTCCTTTCGTTGGTCGAAGTGCCTTCGCCCACAAGGGAGGCGTTCATGTGAGCGCTGTGATGCGGACGTCTGAAGCTTATGAACATATCGATCCTGCAATCGTGGGCAACGCGCGGCGCGTTCTTGTGTCTGACCTGTCGGGCCAGAGCAATGTGCTCTACAAGGCGAACGAGCGTGGTGTGGATCTTGAGGGGTACAAGAAACATGTTCCACAAATTGTGGAACGGCTTAAGGATTTGGAACATGAAGGTTATCAGTTCGAGGCGGCTGAAGGCTCGTTTGACCTGCTGGTCCGTAAGATGACGGGACAGTGGAGTGACTGCTTTGATCTGGAGGGATTCCGCGTCCTGGTCGAACGCAACCAATCGGGCGCACCCCGGTCGGAGGCATCCATCCGTCTGCGTGTGGGTGAAAAGACCGCACACACTGCGTCCGAGGGAAAAGGACCGGTCCATGCGCTGGATCTGGCTTTACGCAAGGCGCTGCGACAGTTTTTTCCGGAGATTGACGCCATGCGGCTTTCGGATTACAAGGTTCGCGATCTTAACACGTCGGACGGAACTCATGCAAAAGTCCGCGTGCTTATCGAGTCGTCTACTGACCGGGAAACATGGAGCACGGTAGGCGTGTCGGACAACATTCTCGAAGCGAGCTGGCTGGCTCTGATGGACAGTTTTTCATATTTTCTGATGAAGCGGGGGATTGTACCCAAATCTGTCCAATCTTTCGAATCTGAAACCCTGAAAGAAGAGGTGACGTCGTGACGCGAACGGTCTGGATGGACGGAGGATTCATTCCTTTGCACCAGTTCCATTCAACCCCTGAGGTGCCGTCCGACATCCAGGTGGACACACATCCTGTCGGAAGCGGAGAAGTTGGTCAGGTTACCCGGCAGATTCAGTCGGATTTTCGCGATGCCATCCAGGGCAGGAATGAGAGGCATCGGGACTGGTTGACGGTGGTGTGATGCATTGGCGTATCTTACTCCTTCGTTCTTTGTCTGTCTTTGCGAGCATTTTTTTGCGAAGCAATCTCTGAGGAGAGAGTCATCCCGGTTATGTGAGATTGCTTCGTCCCGGCAAGCAGGGCTGAACAAAGACAAATTGGGATTGGCACCTTTTTTCAGAAAAAAGGTTCCCAAAAAACTGCGGCCGCCGAAAAATCACCTGAACATGGCTCCGCGTTCTCTGAAGGAATTGAACTCTCCCGATCTGTCAATTGGTTTTTTCTGAGTATTGAGGAGCGGGATCAGACAGCAATTCCTTCCCGGTCCCACAAATCGCGGGACCGGACGTGAACACTTCGCCATGTTCCATGCGGTGATTTTCCGAAGGCCGCAAAAGAAAGTCCTTTTTTAAAATGGCCTTGACCAACCATTTTGGAAACGGACGAAAGGTAATCGCCTTTTTGCAATCCGTGACAGCGCTTGCTTTGCCGAATTTATGTGTAATTTGGTCCCTGCCACATACGATACAACTGCCTGGCATTCGCCGGACAAAGTCCACCCCTCAACGTGTCGGTGTTTTGGAACTGGAATGTAGGCGCAACAAGGCAGACCAACAAACATCCAAGAATTTTGTGCATCGAGCATCTCATCATTCAGAAAAGGAGTAAAACATGGGAAACCACATCCTCATTTTCGACACGACGTTACGAGATGGCGAGCAGGCGCCTGGCTTCAGCATGACCACAGAACAGAAGCTACGCCTCGCTCTACAGCTCGAGCGTCTGGGCGTTGATGTGATGGAGGCCGGTTTCCCTGTCGCTTCAGATGGAGACTTTGAGTCGGTCCGGCAGATTGCCAAAACCATCCGACACTGCAGCGTCGCGGGCCTCTGCCGGACCCGGCTCGGAGATATCGACAGGGCGTGGGATGCGCTCAAACACGCGGCGCGTCCCCGCATCCATACTTTTATCGCCACGTCGGACATCCACCTGGAGCACAAACTCAAGATGACGCGCGACCAGGCGCTGAACGAAGCGGTTCGCGCTGTTCGTCATGCAAAAACCTATACCAATGATGTGGAATTTTCAGCCGAAGATGCGGTGCGCAGCGATCCGGAATACCTTCGTCTTATTGTCGAGGCGGCTATCGACGCCGGCGCGACCACGGTGAACATCCCCGATACGGTGGGCTACGCAATGCCCGATGAATTCGGGAAGATGATCTCTGCGCTGATCCGCGACGTGCCCAACATTCACAACGCGGTGGTGAGCGTGCACTGCCACAACGATCTGGGTCTGGCTGTGGCCAACTCGCTGGCCGCTGTGGCGAACGGTGCGTGTCAGGTGGAGTGCACGGTCAACGGTATCGGCGAGAGGGCGGGCAATGCGTCCCTCGAAGAAGTGGCCATGTCACTGGCTGTGCGCCGTGACCTGTTCCGAGAGACCTCCGGCGTTAACACACACGAGATTTTTCGCACAAGCCGGCTGCTCTGTTCCCTCACCGGTACAACGGTCCAGAGAAACAAGGCCATTGTGGGCGAGAACGCCTTTGCTCACGAGGCGGGCATCCACCAGCACGGCGTCATGTGCCACGCGGAGACATACGAAATCATGACTCCCGAGTCAGTCGGCGTTCCGGAAAGTACGCTGGTGCTGGGCAAGCATTCAGGACGGCACGCGCTGGGCAAGCGGTACAAAGAACTGGGGTACACCCTCGGCAAGGAGGAACTCAACACAGCCTACGACAGCTTCAAGGCCCTGGCAGACAAGAAGAAGGCGATTTACGACGCCGATCTGATTGCCATCATCGAGAGCACTGTGCACGACGTGCCTGAAACCTATGTCCTCGATAATTTGCAGGTGATCTCCGGTTCCACTTTGACACCCACGGCCACAGTTCAGTTGCGTTGTGGAGATGACGTGACGCAAGACTCCTCCATCGGCGACGGGCCTGTGGACGCCGTTTTCCGCGCAGTAGACCGGATCACGGGGCAGATCTTCAGCCTGGTCAGTTACTCGCTCAACGCCGTGAGCAAGGGCAAGGACGCCATTGGAGAAGTGACCCTGCGCATCAAACAGAACGGTCACTCCTTTTCCGGCAGGGGCGCCAGCACCGACGTGGTGGAAGCCAGCGCCAGGGCTTATCTTGACGCGGTGAATCGGGCGGTGCACGCCATCCGTCCGCAGAAAATTGAAGAGGAGGCGTTGTGACCATCACCGAAAAGATTCTGGCGCAGCATGCCGGAAAAGCGCGCGTCGTTCCGGGCGAAACCGTCTGGATCGATGCCGACTGTCTCTTGACCCACGATGTCTGCGGACCGGGCACCTTCGGCATTTTCCGGCAGCAGTTTGGTGACAAGGCCCGCGTGTGGGACCCTGACCGGGTCGTGGTGCTGCCGGACCATTACATCCACACGGAAGACAAACACGCCATTCGCAACAGGGAACAGGTTCGCTCATTTGCACGAGACCAGGCGCTTCCGCATTATTTCGATGAATCCACTGACCGTTACAGGGGCGTGTGCCACGTCGCCCTGGCCGAGGCAGGTTTCACGCGGCCGGGCGAGGTCCTGTTCGGCACGGACTCCCACACGTGCACGGCGGGCGCGTTCGGCATGTTCGCTACGGGTGTGGGAAACACAGACGCGGCCTTCATCCTCGGCACGGGCAGGCTGTGGGTGAAAGTCCCGGCCACACGACAGGTTATCCTTGAAGGCGAGCAGCCTTCCTTCATTATGGCCAAGGATGTGATCCTTTCCATCCTTGGCGAGATCGGCATCGACGGCGCAACCTACCAGACCATGTCTTTCGCAGGCGATGCGGTGTCCGCTTTCAACATGGACGAGCGGATGACACTCTGCAACATGGTGGTGGAAGGCGGGGCCAAGAACGGCGTGATCGCTCCAGATCAAACGACTGCAAATTTCCTCCGACAGCGCTGGGACGGAACGCCCGAACCGGTGTATAACGATCCGGATGCGCGGTATGCGTCGGTTACGGCCCTCCGCATGCAGGACCTTGAACCGATGGTCGCCGAGCCATTCTCTCCGGACAAGGTCACGCCCGCCCGAAAGCTGAAATCAGTCGCGCTGGACCAGTGCTACATCGGATCATGCACAGGCGGAAAAATGGCCGATTTCCGGGCCGCGGCGTCCATCCTGAAAGGACGCACAGTGGCGATTCGCACTGTTCTTGTTCCTGCAACGCGGGAAGTTGAGGCAGGACTCAATCATGAAATGCTGCACGGCGTGAGTCTCCGGTCCATTTTTGAAAATGCGGGCTGCGAGATCGGGTTGCCGTCGTGCGCGGCGTGCCTGGGCGGGCCACCCGACACCTTCGGACGGCTGCAGGGCGAAGAGGTTTGCATCTCCACCACGAATCGAAATTTTCCGGGACGGATGGGATCGCCCGATTCCAGAACCTATCTGGCGTCGCCCTTGACGGCCGCGGCTTCGGCTGTCAGGGGCGTGATCACTGATCCGCGGGATGTGATGTAGAGGAGAGCGCAATGGACGCGATACGCGGAACCGCTTACGTGCTGGGCGACAATGTGGACACGGACCAGATCATCCCTGCCCGGCATCTGGTGTACGATCTCGACGATCCGGCCGAGCGCAGGCTGTACGGACGGTTTGCGCTGTCGGGTGTCCCCGAACGCGAAGCCGGGCTTCCGGACGGCATGCAGTCTTTCGTTCCCGATGGATCGGACACATCCCCGTTTTCCATCCTCATCGCAGGCAGAAATTTCGGCTGCGGATCATCGCGGGAGCATGCGGCTGTGGCTCTGGCCATGGCCGGTGTCCGGGTCGTGGTGGCGTCCTCATTCGCCCGGATTTTCTTTCGCAACAGTGTGGACGGAGGCTATCTGATTCCCGTCGAGAGCGTTGAAGACGTAACCTTCCAGATCCATACGGGAGATGTTGTGGCAATCAACATGGAGGAACTGACCATGACCAACGAAACCAGGGGGATGTCACATTCCATCAGGCCGCTGGAGGAAATCGCCGAGATTGTTGAAGCGGGTGGTATTTTCGGATACGCGCGCGCATATCAACTGACTGAAACAGGAAAGGAAAACAATGACAAAACGGATTGTTCTGCTGCCGGGGGACGGCATTGGGCCGGAGGTATTACAGGAAACTGTGAGGATTCTGGACGCTGCTGGTACCCGAGCGGATTTCTCTTTTAAATATGAAGCGCGGCTGATCGGCGGCGCATGCCTGGAAGCCAAGGGCGTACCGATTGAAGATGAAACCATCGCACGGTGCCGTAACGCCGACGCAGTCCTTCTGGGCGCTGTCGGGGGACCCCGATGGGACTCACTGTCCAAGGATTTGCGGCCCGAGCGGGGGCTTCTGGCGCTGCGCAAAGGGATGGGCGTTTTTGCCAATCTCCGTCCGGTCAAGGTTTTCTCTGCGTTGTCCGGCGCATCCACCCTGCGAGATGAAGTGGTTCATGGTATCGACATCCTTGTTGTGCGGGAATTAACAGGCGGGATCTATTTCGGCGAGCCCAAGGAAATACGCTCCACAGAAACAGGTGAGATCGCTGTGGACAGTATGGTCTACACCACAGAAGAAGTCGATCGGATTGCGCGGGTGGCGTTTGAATCCGCCCGATCCAGGAGCAAGCAGGTGATCTCTGTAGACAAGGCCAACGTGCTGGTTTCGTCCCAGCTCTGGCGAAAGGTGGTGGAGGAGGTCCACAAAGATTATCCGGATGTCCGGCTGTCCCACATGCTGGTGGACAACTGCGCCATGCAGCTGGTTCGGAATCCCCGCCAGTTCGATGTGCTGCTCACGACCAACATGTTCGGTGACATTCTGAGTGACGAGGCGGCCATGCTCACCGGATCGCTGGGCATGCTGCCCTCTGCCAGTCTGGGAGAAGGCCCCGGACTCTATGAACCGGCACACGGCTCAGCTCCGGATATCGCAGGTCAGGGTGTGGCCAATCCGCTGGCCATGATCCGGTCTGCCGCGCTCCTGATGCGCTATTCGATGAAAGCGCCTGCAGTTGCGGACCAGATCGAACAAGCTGTGGAACAGGTGCTCGATGCGGGGTTTCGCACGGCTGATCTTGCCATTGGCGGTGGGGAGGTCGTTTCCACCATTCAAATGGGCGATTTGGTGCTGAAGCAGATGGCTGTGATGTAAATTCTGATAAAATTCCGATTTCAAGATATGAGAGACGGTTCCATCCCATACGATGGTGACCGTCTCTTTTTTTAATCCCAAACACACGTTTGTTGATCAGTATGTTTTTTTTTCATGCAAAAAATCCAATTGATAACTGTGTATCCACGGTGCGCAATCAAGGATAGGATTTTATATTCATCTCCTGAAGAGTACACAAATAATATAATATGACAGAAAATGTAAAGCGTGCTTGACTTTCAAGAAGGATGCGCATGAAAACAAACGTAATCAATCATGTGAAAACGTTTCGTTTTCAACTAAATATGACTCAGGAAGAGCTGGCAAAACAGGTCAGTGTCTCACGTCAGAGTATCAATTCCATTGAGCAGGGACTGTATATTCGCAGTCTTCCCCTGGCTTTGAAAATGGGTCGATTGTTTGCGTGTTCGACGGATGAACTCTTCCAACTGCAGGAGGATTGAAATGGATGAGCGATCGATTGTGCATCGGTTGAAGGCGTCACGGATGGCGCTGATTTCCGGACTTCTGGTCATGTTTGTGTGGTTTCAGATCGACCTGTTTGGACACAGGATCGTGCGATGGGACTTTCTCATTGTGATGGGTGTCATGGCCATTGCCAAGGTGGCGGCCCGATTGGTCTACCGGAAGTCGAACTGATCCGCTTTGCGGACTTGTCACCTGCCAACAGGGCAGAGGTATCAACGGATTGGAAAAGGGAAACCAAGATAGATTACGGCTTAACACAATACCGGAATGACAGAGGGGGACATCATTCTTAAAAGGTGAAAGATAATTCTGTTGAGGCAAGATAGATCTATCCGAGAATGTTTAACAAGTGAACCAATCAGGGCTTGTCAATTGAGGAGGATTCGCGATGTTTTTGAGAAACAAGTTCCTAAAGGATGATGGTCAGAGCCTGATCGCTCTCGGACAAGTGTGTCTGGCCGTTGGCATTCTGTTCCGACTTTTAGGCACAACGCAGGTGTTACACAGAATCGTCCCCCATGCATCCAGCCTGGATTTTGTCCAGGGTTTTTTCTCAGGACTATCCGCGATATTGGTAGGCATTTCCATCGTGTTCAATGTGCGGGGTATGGTTTTGAGGCGTCAATCCTCTGCCTCATAATCAGATCACCAGTCTTTAAAATAGAATCCCGGGCAGTCACAGATTGTCCGGGATTTTATTTTCGCAACCTTTTCATATATGATTACGTCTAAAGAAATGACATAACTTTGAAACCTTCAAAGAAACAGGAAATATGGATAGTACGATCCGTTCTATTCTTCAAAGTAATCATCTCGGAGGTTCAATTTGACTGCCATTTTGACCAATCAGGAAGAGCGTATTTTACTCGCCATTTTTCATCTGGGCGATGGAGCCTATCTTGTGAACATTCGTTCGAAGCTGAAAGAACTCACGGGTAAAACTTACGATGTGGGCACTATCTATGTGCCGCTGAAGCGCCTTCACACAAAGGGATACCTTGATATTGTTCTCGGCAAGCCCACAGCTGTCCGCGGCGGAAAGGCTATACGTTACTATCGTTTAACAAAACAGGGATCCGATGCATTGGCCGAGTTAAAATGCGCACGCGATCGGCTGTGGGACGGTGTGGTGCTTCCTGTTGGATCTGTCTGAGACATTCCGAATGAAACGCCATGATCACATGCCCCGTATTGCAACTGTCCTCATGCGATGGATTTTACCCAGTGATGATTTGTGGATTCTTTCCGGTGATTACCAGGAAATGTATACCGCAATTCAGCGAGAAGAGGGAAAAGTCCGCGCAACGTGCTGGATACTTGGGCAACTGATCAGATCAATTCCTGTCCTGGTTGCTGACACAATTTATTGGAGGTCTGTAATGTTTCGAAATTACCTGATTACCGCATTTCGTAACATGTCCAAAAAACGTGGGTACTCGTTCATCAACATAACCGGTTTGGCTTTGGGCATGGCCTGCTGCTTGTTGATTGCACTCTGGGTGATGGATGAATTGAGCTACGACCGGTTTCACGAGAACGCCCGCACACTCTATCGAATTGAGCAGGACCAGGACTACTCCGGCGAAAACTATCACGTTAATGTATCGCCGTATCCCATGGCCGAAGGGGTGAAATCAGAGATCCCTGAAATCAGAGATGCAACGGGGTATGCGTTTATCGGAAACCTGCTTGTCAAGCACGACGATCAGGTGTTTTTCGAAAGCGGAGTCCGGGCCGTAGCCCCGTCGTTTCTCAGCATGTTTTCCTTTCCTCTGATTTCGGGGGATGCTGCCACTGCGCTCGATCATCCCCATTCGGTCATCATGACCGAGGAGCTGGCGCGGAAGTATTTCGGAAATGAGGATCCCGTGGGAAAAACCGTGATGATCAACACGACCTTTCCATTCACTGTCACCGGTGTGATGAAAAACGTGCCGACCAATTCATTTATATCGTTCGACATGCTCGTTCCCATGGAGTTTACCAGAGATCTGGGACGGTACAACGAAAGCTGGGGCAGCAACAACATCTACACATATGTCCAGGTTCACGAAACGGCGGATGTTCAGGCTGCAGGAGAGAAAATCACCATGCTGCGGCACAGAAATGTCTTTGAAGGGAGCGAGGATGCAGAAGACCAGAGGCGATTGGAGGAGGGGCCGCGTACCCATTTCAAACTGCACGAAATGACAGCCCTCCATCTCTTCAACCATTTTGGTTTCGGCAATCCCAGGGGAGACATTCAGTACGTGTCGATTTTTTCTGTGATTGCCGTGTTTGTCCTTTTGATCGCGTGTATCAATTTTATGAATCTGGCAACGGCCCGTTCGGCCGGAAGGGCCAAGGAAGTCGGCCTGCGAAAGGTGGTCGGTGCAGTCAAACACCATCTGATCGGTCAGTTTTTTGGAGAGGCGATTCTGCTCACGGTTGTATCTCTGTTTCTCGCTATTTTACTGGTTGTGCTGTTTCTCCCATCGTTCAACACGATATCTGGAAAGACTCTGCCCCTGAATGTGCTGCTCCACTGGCCGTTTCTTGTGAGTCTTGTGGGCGTCACACTTGTAACCGGCGTGATTGCAGGCAGTTATCCGGCGCTTTATTTGTCGGCATTTCAGCCGGTCCGCGTTTTGAAGGGATCAAATAATGTTGGCCGCTGGAGTGGACGGCTGAGAAAGATCCTCGTTGTGATTCAGTTCAGTCTGTCCATTGTGCTGATCATCGGGACGAGTCTGGTCTACAAGCAGGTTCGTTTCATGCGTGAGAAAAGTCTGGGATACGACAAGGAGCATCTGATTTATATTTCCCTGCGGGGGGACACGCCCGCATCATATCCACTGCTGAAAGACGCGCTGCTGACTGATCCCAGCGTTGTTAACGTCACTGGGACATGGCAGCGACCGACCTATTTCGGCGCCAACGCCGGCAATGCTGACTGGGATGGGAAGGATCCAGAGGAGAGTGTGCTCGTCGGAATGAATTTTGTCGATTTTGATTACGTTGAGACCCTTCAGATTGATTTGGCAGAAGGTCGGTCCTTTTCAAAAGATTTTTCCATGGATACAACCAACGCGTTTCTGGTCAACGAGGAAGTGGTCAAACTGATGGGAACCGAGACGGCCGAGGGCAAGCGATTTTCATTTATCGGGGTGGAAGGCACCATCATCGGCGTGATGAAAAACTACCACTACCAGCCCGTTCGTTTCAACATCGAACCTTTGGCTTTGCTCGTTTCGCAAAACAGGTTGCGGTACGCAGTGATTCGACTTGATGCCGGAAATCTTTCCCGTTCGCTGGACCATGTGGAATCGACCTGGAATCGGGTTATGCCGGGGTATCCCTTTGAATACCACTTTCTCGACGACGATTTCGACCGGATGTATCGGGCCGATGAGCGAGTCGGTGTGCTGTTGCGCATGTTCAGTATTCTGGCGATTTTGATTGCCAGTCTGGGACTTTTCGGTCTGGCGTCCTTCACCGCAGAACAGCGCACCAAAGAGATCGGCATTCGCAAGGCATTGGGGGCATCCGTTCCGGGTGTGATTATTCTGCTGGTGAAAGAATTTACCCGTTGGATTATACTGGCCAATCTCATCGCATGGCCCACAGCTTACCTGATTTTGAGAAACTGGCTGCAAGCATATGCATACAGGACGCCAATGGCGTGGTGGGTGTTTGCCGTGTCGGGGGCGTCGGCTTTACTTGTTGCCATCCTGACAGTGGCGTACCAGTCGATTCGCGCTGCGCTGGCGAATCCGGTGAAAAGTTTGCGGTATGAATAGGGGAGGATAGTCACAGCTCGACGTCGGTTGTAAAACAGATCATCAATAGTGTAGGATAAAAAAGAGCCCGATATGGGCTCTTTTTTTTGTTGCTTCTTTTTGGTCCGTTTTCAATCCATCAATAAACTAGCAACGTGTGATTTCTTGCTTTTTCAAGATGCATATCTGAGTTGCTTCGCATCAAAACGACAACATTTCGTCAAGTCTCAGGAATCTAAAAAAGGGTGTAACAAAAAGGTTTCATTGTAACCTTTTTGTTGATTTATATGTCTAAGAAAGTAAGACAAATAAGTTTCGAGGGAAAACATGAAATTACTATCGCGGAATGAAGAGATTGTGTTGATTGCCATTTACCGACTCAATGACAATGCTTACGGCGTGACCATCCGTGACCAGGTCAATACAATGACTGGTCAGGACTGGTCTTTCGGTCAGATTTATGTGCCGTTGGACAAGTTGACACAAAAAGGATTTGTTCACAAAGTACTGAGTGAGCCCACTGCGCAAAGAGGCGGCAGGAGTAAGTGCATGTATACACTTTCCAGCGATGGCAAGAATGCTCTGGCTGAGATTCGTAAGGTGCAGGAAGCGTTGTGGAGAGGTATCCCCAGATATGCCTTTGATTAACAGAAATCGAAAAAGAGTTATTCGTCCACCGCGGTTTGGGGAGTGGATGCTGCGACAGTGTCTGCGGGATGAGGATCGGTTTCACCGCCTTGGCGATTTTGAGGAAGTCTTCCAAAATATTGCAGAATCAGAGGGGCGCTTGTGTGCACAGAGATGGTTCTGGATGCAAATCATTCGGACATTTCCGGTGCTGGTTAAGAACTCAATTATATGGGGTGTCGCTATGCTGAAAAACTACATCATGATTGCGTTTCGAAGCATGAAGAAAAACAAGATGTATTCCATCTTGAATGTGATCGGCCTTGCGGTTGGCCTTGCAGCGTTTATCCTGATTGCGCTGTACGTCCGTTTCGAACTGAGTTTTGACAAGTACCATGAAAACGCAAGTCAAATATACCGGATTGTCAGGGACAAACCGGGATCGACTACAGCGGCACTCACAAAAACAGCAGTGACTCCTGCGCCATTGGCGCCGGCCCTCATGGAGGAATTCCCGGAGGTCGAATCTGCCGCCCGGTTCATCAAGAGCCGGGACGTTCTGATTTCCCTTGGGGAGACACATCTTCTGGAAAAGAATTTCTATTGGGCTGATGCGGAAATGTTTGACATATTCACTATTCCCTTGATCAAGGGAGATCCTGCATCCGCATTGCATGATCCAACAAACATCCTGTTATCTGAAAGTACAGCTTTGAAGTATTTTGGGGCTGAAGATCCAATGGGTCAGACACTCACGGTATCCGGTCAAAACGATTTCAAAGTCGCCGGCGTTTTCGAGGATATGCCCGCCAATTCCCACTTTGTGATGGACGTGATCGTTCCCTATAAAACATATTTTCAATTAGAGGGCGGTGATATCACGCAATGGGGCTCTAATTTCAGCTATACATATATGTTAATCCAGGCAGGGACAGATCCGGAAGCGCTAGAGGCAAAATTACCGGCCTTTCTGGATAAATATGTATACCAGCAATACGATATTCCAGATGAGTTCAAAAACAGGTTGGCAGTCCAGCCTTTAACGAAGATCCACTTGCATTCCCATCGCAACGAGGAAATCGAATCGAACAATGACATGGTTTCCATTATTCTATTTTCATCCCTCGCAATTCTTTTCCTTTTTATTGCATGCATTAACTACATGAATCTTGCCACTGCCCGATCCGCTCAGCGTGGAAAAGAAGTCGGGATACGTAAAGTCATCGGCGCAGAGCGGGGGCAATTGGCCAGGCAGTTTTTAGGTGAATCGTTTGTCATGTCAATTTTCGCGATGGCTGTCTCTATCCTGATTGTCTTGATGATGCTGCCGTCATTTAATACGCTATTGGAAAGACAGCTTCAATTTAATCCATTTTCCGATCTACAGCTTTTGACAGGGCTTCTTTTATTGACAGCGTTTGTCGGACTGTTTTCCGGAAGTTATCCGGCGATGCGTATTTCCGCATTTAAACCGATTTCTGTATTAAACGGAACCTTTCATCGCAGTACCAAAGGATTGACACTGCGCAACGTCCTCGTTGTCTCTCAGTTTTCGATTTCAATCTTTTTCATTATTTTTACTTTTGTCGTTCGGGATCAACTGGCATTCGTGAAAAATCGGGATATGGGCTACAATCGGGACCAGATTATGGTCCTGGAAATGAGGGATCAAGCCGTTCGACGAAATATCCAGGTTATTAAAACGGCGTTGATGCAGCATGCAAATATTGAAGCTGT
>CAZDVF010000012.1:0-19274 GCA_964508725.1 uncultured bacterium
GTTTCGAGCCGGTGCGGCAGCGCCGACCTCTTAACAGCCCTGGGAGTAAATATTAACATCACTCCCGACTGTGTCGGGCGATGCATCGATAAAAGCGGAATCGGATTTCTCTTCGCACCGCAGCACCATCAGGCCATGAAATACGCCATCGGTCCCCGGCGTGAAATCGGCGTGCGCACAATCTTCAACATCCTGGGCCCCCTGACCAATCCGGCTGGCGCGCGTCGCCAGCTTATCGGTGTCTACCACCCGGATCTCACAGAATCAGTCGCTTCCGTCCTTCACGAACTTGGCTCCGAACACGTTATGGTAGTCAACGGCACAGATGGTCTGGACGAAATCACCATCACTGGACGAACTCTCGTCACCGAACTGAAGACAGGGCAGATCCGGCGCTTCACCATCCAGCCGGAAGACTTCAGTCTGAGACGGGCCCCGCTTGACGCTGTCCGGGGAGGCGATCCGGAGACCAACGCACGCATCGCCCTGGACATCCTCTCCGGAAAGCCGGGCGCCCCGCGCGACATGGTCCTTCTCAATGCGGGCGCTGCCATTTACATCTCGGGTCGGGCCATAACCATTGGCGAGGGCATCATGCACGCCCGGCGGTCCATTGATTCTGGACGGGCCATGCACTCTCTGGAAACCCTCCGTGCCATGACACAGGACAGCTCATGACTGGTCCGGAAAACGGAAACCAAACAGTATCCCTGCTGGAGAGAATCGTCCGGTCAAAACGACGCGAGGTAGCGGAACGCAAAATCCTCCACCCCAAGGATACGATGCCAATACGGCCTTCAGACGACCACCGGGATTTCGCTGCCGCACTCTCCGGACCAGGTATCTCTGTCATCGCCGAGCTGAAACGCCGATCCCCGTCTGGCGGCGTGCTGTGCGATGGAGCTGATCCTGCAAAAAGAGGACAACTCTACCAGAAAGCCGGAGCTGACGCCGTCTCCGTGCTCACTGACGGCCCCTTCTTCGGCGGCAAAGCGGAAGATATTTTGGAAGTCAGACAGATCTGCACCCTGCCGATCCTGCGTAAGGATTTCATCGTCGATGCCTGCCAAATTGCCGAATCCCGCGCTCTCGGCGCAGACGCCATCCTGCTTATCGTGCGAATTCTCTCACAGCAACAACTGGAAGCCTTTCTCCTCGAGGCAACGGATCTGAGTCTCGCCGCTTTGGTGGAAGTCCATAACGCCAAGGAATTGGACTGCGCTCTGACGGCCGGCGCGCGCATTGTGGGCGTCAACAACCGCGACCTAGACACACTCCACATCGATCTCAGGACGTCGCTTGACCTTGCCACACGCATTCCGGATTCCTGCATCCGTGTCAGCGAGAGTGGTGTGCGGACGGCCAACGATGTGCGCAAACTGGCCGACGAAGGATTCAACGCCGTGCTGGTGGGCGAAACTCTCATGCGATCCGCTGATCCCGAAACAACGCTTCGAGAACTCAAACGAGGCGGAGGTGCGTCCGTTGACTAATACCCGAAAAACGTGGATCAAAATCTGCGGGATCACCCGACTCGAAGACGCATTGACCGCCGCATCTCTGGGCATCGACGCCCTCGGTTTTGTCTTTACCCCGTCGAAACGGCGCATCGCACCTGAAGACGCAAGAGAAATCAGGGATCAACTCCCGCAGTCCGTCACTTCTGTCGGTGTATTCCGAGATCAATCGGTTGACGATGTCAACGCCACGGCTTCGCACGTCCGGCTCGACCTTGTTCAACTGCACGGGTCCGAGTCACCTGCATTTTGCCGCGACGCCATCCGGCCCGTCATCAAAACCATCTGTGTGAAAGCGGACGACACACCCGACACGCTTCGCAGGAAAATGGACGGCTACGCGGTTTGGGCCTTTCTGCTCGACCCTGGCGCAGGGGATGGCATTCCCTTCGCTTGGAAGATCGCCAAATCGCTGCGCGGACGCCTCATCATTGCCGGCGGACTCACACCGGAAACGGTTGGGAACGTGATACAAACCCTCTCACCCTTCGGCGTGGACGTCTCCAGCGGCGTCGAGATTGCGCCGGGACACAAAGATCGGAGCAAAATGGAACGATTGATCACGGAGGCACGATGACACATGCACTGCCAGACACCCGCGGATTCTGGGGATCCTTTGGCGGCCAATTCGTGCCCGAAACTCTCATGCCGGCTCTGGAGGAGTTGGATGCAGCCTGCCGAGATGTCCGCAGCGATCCCGCGTTTCAGGATCTGCTGCGCAGCCGGTTGGCCGACTACGTGGGCAGGCCCACGCCTCTCTATTTCGCCCACAGGCTGTCGGAACAGGTCAGTTGCCGTGTCTATCTCAAACGGGAGGACCTCACCCACACCGGCGCACACAAGATCAACAACACGGTAGGACAAATCCTCCTGGCACAATGGATGGGCAAGCGCCGTATCATCGCCGAGACCGGGGCCGGACAGCACGGTGTGGCTGTTGCCACAGCCTGCGCCCTGGCCGGACTGGACTGCGTGGTCTACATGGGATCCGAGGACATTCGGCGTCAGCGCGCCAACATGCAGCGCATGAGACTTCTCGGAGCGGATGTCCGGCCCGTGGACACCGGATCGCGAACTCTCAAGGACGCCATCAACGAGGCCATCCGTGACTGGGTGACAAACGTCAGGGATACCTTCTACTGTCTCGGCTCCGTGGTGGGACCGCACCCCTATCCGCAGATGGTGCGCGGCTTTCAAGCTGTCATCGGAACGGAAGCGCGTTCCCAGATTCTGGAAAAAGAGAAGCGATTGCCCGATCTGTTGGTCGCCTGCGTGGGCGGCGGAAGCAATGCCGCGGGTCTTTTTGTTCCGTTTCTTGGGGACAATGTCCGCATGGTGGGCGTTGAAGCCGGCGGTCGCGGAACCAGTCCCGGCGAACACGGCGCGTCCCTCTGTCTCGGGCGTCCGGGCGTGCTGCACGGCGCGCGCAGCATGCTGCTCCAGGACGCAGACGGACAGGTATTGCCCACCCATTCTGTTTCAGCAGGACTGGACTACCCGGGCGTGGGGCCGGAGCATGCATACCTGCACGAGACAGGACGGGTGACCTACACGACTGTCTCCGACACCGAAGCGCTGAAAGCGTTTCACCGCCTCGCTGAACTGGAAGGCATCCTTCCCGCCCTCGAGAGCGCCCATGCGATAGCCTACGTTCTGAAACAAGACGGACAGTTCGGAGCGGATGAGACCGTTATTGTCAACTTGTCGGGCCGCGGAGACAAAGACCTGGAGATCGTGGAGGAACCGGGATGATCTTGCACAACCTGTTTTCCGGTCTGCGAGAACGGAAAGAATCCGCCCTCATCGCCTATTTCACCGGAGGATTCCCCACTCTCGCCGCATCTGCTGAGACTATTCGGACGTTGGCAGAGAACGGGACTGATCTCATTGAAATCGGTGTGCCCTTCTCCGATCCCGTGGCTGACGGGCCCGTCATCCAGCAGGCATCCACCACCGCCCTCCAAAACGGCGCCACACTCAGAGGGATTCTGGACATGGTCCGCGGACTGAATGTAGATATCCCTCTCGTCCTCATGTCGTACCTCAATCCCCTTCTGGCGTACGGATGGTCGGAATGTATAGCGGACGCCCGGGCCGCAGGTGTCTCCGGTTTCATCGTGCCAGACCTGCCCGTTGACGCGGCGGACACATACCTTCCTGATTGCAGGGACGCCGGTCTCGATCTCATCTTTCTGGCCGCGCCTACATCCACAGACAGCCGTATCCGCGCCATTGCAAAAAAAGGAAGCGGATTCATCTACGCTGTGAGTGTCACCGGAACCACCGGCGTGCGTGAGGGGCTTCCTCAGAACCTTCCCGATTTTGTGGAGCGGATTCGCGGGGAAACGGCTCTGCCCGTGGCTGTAGGTTTTGGCGTCTCAAAAGCGGAACAGATCCAGACCCTGAGCCCGATCGCCGACGGCGTCATCATCGGTAGCCGCCTCATCCGCGCAGTCATGGATGGAGAGGATCTTTCCGCACTGGTCCGGAACTTCAAATCGGCCACCCGGCGCAGCAGTGAGGAGACATCATGACCCTGCTCCCCGATCTGTCAAAAATGCGCATCCATCACACGCGAACACCTCTCGCGACCACACCGGTGGACCTGTTTCAGAGACTGCACAGGGACGATCCACAGGCCTTTCTCTGCGAGTCGCTGGAGCGCACGGGCCGACGCGGCCGCTACTCCTTTCTCGGCGGCAGGCCTTTTCTCGTGTTGAAATCCGATGCCGATGGATTGACGCTGGAATCGGACGGGCGTTGCTGGACACCCGAAGACGATGTGTGGACGTGTCTCGGGACGCTGCTCTCTTCTGTCAATCCACCGCCTGTCAAGCCCTTTCCAGGTGGCGCAATGGGATTGCTCTCGTACGACGCTGTTCGCCTCTTCGAGCGGATCCCCGACGCGAATCCCGACACAGTGGGCATGCCAGACGCCCTCTTTCTCTTCCCCGGCGAACTGATTGTCTGCGACCACGTGAAAGGCATCGCGGACATCATGACCTACAGCGCAACGGATACCGACAGACGGTTGCTTGAACTGGCGGACACAGTGCAGACGTCCCGTTCCAAAATCTCGGACGAAACCGGCAGCATCCCGGCTGAAATGCCGCCTTTCCGGTCGAACATGACAAAACAACAGTTCTGCGAAATGGTGGAGCGTGCGAAGGAGTACATCCTGGCCGGCGACATCTTTCAAGTGGTCCTTTCGCAGCGCCTCTTCTTCGAGACGGACATATCTCCCTTTGCTGTCTACCAGGCGCTCCGGCGGACCAATCCTTCTCCGTACATGTATTTTCTGCAAATGGACGAGATGCAGGTGCTTGGGTCCAGCCCCGAAATCCTCGCCACGCTGCAGGACTGTGAGGCCGTCATCCGCCCGCTGGCCGGGACACGTCCCCGCGGCAAGTCGGACAGGGAAGACCGGAAACTGGCCGCCGACCTGCTGGCGGACGAGAAGGAGCGTGCCGAACACATCATGCTGGTGGATCTGGCCCGCAATGACCTGGGCCGTGTCTGCAAACCGGGAAGCGTTGAGACAATCCGGCTACTGGAAGTTGAACGCTTCAGCAAGGTCATGCATCTGGTCTCGCACGTCAAGGGAAAACTTGCCTCCACCCGGGATGCGCTGGACCTGCTGGCTTCGGCGTTTCCCGCTGGGACAGTCTCCGGAGCGCCAAAAGTGCGGGCCATGGAAATCATCGACGAACTGGAGCCGCACCGGCGGGGCGTCTACGCAGGAGCGATCGGTTACATTGGCTTTGACGGAAACACGGACATGTGCATTGCCATTCGCACGATCGTGATGAAAAACCGCAGGGGATTCGTGCAGGCCGGAGCAGGCATCGTCGCAGATTCCGATCCCGCGCGGGAATATCAGGAAACGTTGAACAAGGCCCGCGCCGTACTGCAGGCCGCGGCTCTGGCTCAGGAGGATCCGTGATCTGTGTGATCGACAACTACGACTCGTTCGTCTACAATCTGGTCCAGATCCTGGGTGAACTAAAAGCGGAAACCGTTGTATTCCGGAACGACGCTGCCACTTTGCGGGATATCGATGGATTAAATCCCGACGGCATCGTGCTCTCGCCCGGACCCTGCACACCGGACGAATCGGGGGTTTGCCCGGATCTTGTCAAACAGTTTGCCGGAAAGTTTCCCATCCTGGGTGTCTGCCTGGGGCATCAAACCATCGCGCAGGTCTTCGGGGGGCGCGTCGTGCGGGCGGATCGGATCGTTCACGGCAAGGTGTCACAAATTCACCATGACGGGAAGGGCATCTACCACAGTGTGGAGAATCCTTTCACTGCAACACGCTACCACTCTCTGATTGTGGAGCGGGGCAGTCTTCCCTCAAATCTCGAAATCAGCGCCTGGACGGACGATGGACTGATCATGGGTGTCCGTCATCGGACGCATCCTGTGGAAGGCGTTCAATTTCACCCGGAATCCATTCTGACGTCGGTCGGCAAACACCTCATCCGTAACTTTTTGAAAAGGGTAAATCGGAACGTAAAGACATCCCGCTGGGACGTCTCATATTCGAGTTCAACTTGACAGCAACCTGGACAGAGTTGCAGAGTCGAGAGTGCGACTTGGACATGATAATTCACTTTATAATATCTCTGTGTCCTCTGTGTTTAAAGAAAGGAGACCGCCATCATCATCCTCATGAAATCCGACGCCACCCGCAAGGATGCAGAAGATATCCTGCAAAAAATCGCATCTTTGGGACTCAAACCCCTTTACATGCCCGGCACGGAAAGAACTGTACTGGGCGCCATTGGCGATGAACGGATTCTTGCAAAACTCCACCTGGACAGCTACGATTGCGTGGAACGCGTCACACCCATGTTAACGCCATACAAACTGGTCAGCCGGGAGATCCACCCCGAAGATACCGTGGTTTCAGTCGGCAATGCATCATTTGGGGGGAATCATTTTACGGTCATCGCCGGTCCGTGCGCTGTTGAAAGCATGGAACAGATGCATAAAACAGCCCAGGCCGTTAAATCGCACGGCGCAGGATGCCTGCGCGGCGGGGCGTTTAAGCCGCGGACCAGCCCGTACAGTTTTCAGGGACTCGGCCTCGAAGGTTTGAAAATCCTCCACAGCGTGTCGGAAGAAATGACTCTTCCTGCCGTCACTGAAGTGGTCGAAGTCTCCGATGTCGATGCTGTGGAACAGTACGCTGCGGCTTTTCAGGTGGGTGCGCGCAACATGCAGAACTTCCGGCTGCTGAAAGCATTGGGCCAGAGCCGCAAACCGGTGATCCTCAAGCGGGGCATGGCTGCCTCGGTGGAAGATCTGTTGCTGGCCGCCGAATACATCGTGTCTGAAGGAAATCCCGGCGTCATCCTTTGCGAACGGGGTATTCGCACATTCGAAACAGCCACCCGCAACACGCTGGACCTAAGCGCTGTTCCGCACATCAAGCAGCACAGCCACCTGCCTGTGATCGTGGATCCCTCCCACGGCACCGGCGTGCGTGAGTACGTTGCTCCAATGTCCAGGGCAGCCGCAGCCTGCGGCGCCGACGGCATCATTGTCGAAGTGCACTGCGATCCGCAGTCTGCCCTGTCGGATGGACAACAGTCGCTGAATCCGGACCAGTTCGGCCGGCTCATGGAGGATTTGGTTCCCTTTGTTACAGCTGCGGGCCGTGTCATGACCTGAATAAGCCGGAACAATATGAAGGCAGTATCAGCGGGATAAAGTAAACGATGGGGGGCTTAAAGTATCTGCCGTCCAGTTTAGGATCGAGAACCACTAGCTGAGCTAGTGGTTTGAAGATCAATCACACATCCGTACAATCTTCTTGCTCCACCGGACTTGCCCTGCATACGACACATTTGGAGCATTCATACCCTCCATTTTACTTGGGGACTCACAGCAAATCCACATCTGACACTTTTCTTCTTGACTTTCATTCAGTTGGACATTATATTCAAACGATCGTTTGACCGAAACAATCGTTTGTTTTTTCCGTATTCAAACTATACCCGCGTTATTCAACTGAACAGACGTTGAAAGGAAAACATCATGCTGATACGCCGGACTCTTCTATTCATCCTCCTCGCCTCATCGCTTAAAGCCCAGGGACTGTTTGACCAGGCTGTTCAAAATGATGAGGAAACTGTCAAGTCTGCATACGAGCTGGGCGGATTCATGCGCGGCGTCTGGTTCGGAGGACGTCGTACTGATATGGACAAAGCAGAAACGAAAAGCGGAACCGCCGAAGCCGCACTCAAACTTTGGGTGCGCAAAGCGCAATTTGGTGACGCCTTCGCTGAAATCCGGTTTCGGCGGGGCAGCGAATTTGGAGAGATTGTCCACGGTCTTCAGTTGCGGGAGGCTTACATCAACGCCTACCTCGGCCGTGTGGACATCCGACTGGGGCACCAGATCATCGTGTGGGGACGCGCCGACGGATTCAACCCCACCAACAATTTGACGCCTCAGAACATGCTGGTGCGCTCGCCCGATGAGGACGACCGCCGCGAGGGCAATTTCGCCGCCCGCGTGAATGTGGATCTCCATCCCGTCAATCTGGAAGTGATTTGGGTGCCGGCCTATGCGCCATCGGTGCTGCCCATACAGGCGATTCCTCTTCCCGGATCCATCATATTCGCTGAGATGAACCCGGTCCGGTCAAATCTCGCAGCCGCCTTCGGCCTGAAGACCGAACTCAACCTGGCATCCTTTGACGGATCGGTCTCATACTTTTACGGATATGCTCCTCTGCCCGGGATCAAGGGAGAGATAATGCAAATAGGTTTTCTCATTCATCCCGCGCCGTACAAGATGGACGCCTTTGGAGCCGACTTCTCCACAACACTCGGACCCATCGGCCTTCGCGGGGAATATGTCTATCGCGTGCCGGACGGCGATCACGTCGCCGCTCCTTACATTCCCAATCCGGATCACCAACTGGTTCTGGGTTTGGATAAAACCTGGGGCGATCTGAGCGTCAATCTTCAGTACATCGGCCGTCGGATTGAAAATTTCAGACAGGTGGAAGAACCGGAAGATTTTTGGGACTTCCCAACATACGAAATCGAAATAAAAAACCGGATGATCGCGCAGCAAACCAGTAAAACCAGCCACGCTGTCAGCTTCCGCCCGGCATGGAACCTGCGCCACGAAACACTCACGCTGGAATGTCTGGGCATGGTGAACTGGACAACCGAGGAATGGCTCATCCGGCCGAAGATCGCCTATGATATCACCGACGACCTCACATGCACGCTCGGAGGAGAGTTTTACGGCGGCCCGGACGGCACACTTTTCGGCGCGATGGACAGGGCGCTCAGCGCTGTATTCGCCGAACTGCGCGCATCCTTCTGAGGAGAATACCATGACTGAACAGGGAAAAAAGAAAGCCCGTGATCGGATTCTGGAAACCGCTGTCCACCTCTTCGCCCAGCGCGGATATGCTTCTGTCGGCGTGCGGGAGATCGCCCAGAAAGCAGGAGTCAACATCTCCATGATCTCCTACTACTTCAACGGCAAGGTGGGCATCCTGATGGAGATTCTGGACCGCTTCCACGAAAGGTATCTGGAAACACTCAAAGCCTCCATCGACGACAATATCGCGCCTGAGGCGTGCCTGGAACGGATCATCAGCGGCATGATCGACTTCGTCCGGGACAATACGGAACTGGCAATGGTTGCATTCGACACCTTGCCCCTCGATATTCCTGAAATCACAGAGCGCAAATCAGTCCACGTTCAGCATCTCATGGAAGCGGTCAGCGGTTTGTTTCTGCGCCTGGGTCTGGATCCGAACGACCGGGTCCTCTTTGCTGTCGTCGGTCCGGCGCTGCTTTCCATCGTCCTGGCTCATTTCAGACTGAGGCCGATCCAGAAAAAAGTGCTTCAGATGGATTTTAACAACGCTTTTTATGACCGGTACAAGGCCATTATCAGCGGCCTGTTCCTTAAAGGTGTCACAGGGATTAAAGACCTGTCCCCATCAAACCATGGAGAATCGACATGAAAAACACCGCCGACCTGATCATCCGTTTTCGCTGGCCCGTCATCATCGGATTCGTCGCCGTCTCTTTATTCATGGGATTACAACTCAAACGCGCCCAAATCGATCCGGACATGAAGAGCCAGCTGCCTCCGGACATGATTTCGCGCATCAACACGGATCGAATCGATGAACTCTTCGGAGGAACCGATCTGTTGATGGTGCTGATACGGACAGACGATGTGCTGAAACCGGAAACGCTGGAACGCATCAAAACGATGTCAAAAAAGATGAACCGCATGAAGGGCGTGGACAAGGTTCTCTCGCTCTTCGATCTCAAGTCGATCAAGGGGGAAGACGGCGCCATGATCGTCGATCCGGCTGTCAAGCGGATTCCCCAAAATAATGAGGACAGGGAAGCACTGCGTGGGGAAATCCGTGAAAACGACATGGTCTACGGGACTGTCGTATCTGAGGATTTCACAATCGCCGCCGTGATTGCCGTGATCAAAACCAACGTACCTGATGTCTTCATCGTTCCCCAAATTGAGAAGTTGGTTGGAGAGGTCCCAGGAGATGAAGAAACCGTTATTGGAGGTTTGCCCTACATCAGAGGGAATGTCAGTCGTCAGATCCAGGGCGACCTGCGCCGCCTCATGCCCGTGGGCATCCTCATTATGCTGGTCTTTCTCTTTGTCTGTTTCCGACAGCTCAGGGGTGTGCTCCTCCCCTTTCTGGTTGTGATCATGTCCATCCTGGTGGGTATGGGGCTGATACCGCTGCTGGGGTGGAAAATCTACATCATCACCATCATCCTGCCCGTCTTCCTCATCGCCGTGGCCAACGACTACGGCATCCATATGATCGCCAAATTTCAGGAGGATAACATCCCGGGCAGCGCCCTCTCAAGTCAGGATCTGGCAAAACGGATGTTTTTAAGTCTTTCCAAACCTGTCATCTTTACAGGCCTGACCACCATGGCCGGCATGCTCTGCCTCTTGGGGCACCTCATCGTAGGCGCCCGGCAAATGGGTGTTCTTGCCGCAGCAGGCATCATCTATGCCCTGGCAGCGAGTCTTTTCTTCATCCCCGCTGTCATCTCTTTGCTGCCGCTCCCTAAGCCGATTCTCTCAGGCGACGGGAATCATAAAAAACATATCCTCGAACGGTTGCTCCACTTTTTCGGCGACGTGGTGACAACCAGGCCGAAAGCCATCATCGCCGGATCAGTCATCTTCGCACTGATCACAGCAATTGGGATCTTTTACGTGGTTGTGGACACAGATCCCAACCGCTATTTCTCGAAAGATCATCCTATTGTCCGGGCGTCCCGGCTCATCGATGAAAATCTGGGGGGATCCCAGAATATCTCGGTGGTGTTCGAAGGAGACATCAAGGACCCGCGCGTCATGACAAAGATCGATTCTTTGGAACATGTGCTGCAAACATGGCCGGAAGTGGGCAACACAACCTCCATTGCCCGCGTTGTCAAACAGATGAGCCGGGCGCTCAACGATCCCGGCGAGCCCATGTACGACCGAATTCCGGACACGCGGAACGGTGTGGCCCAGTATTTCGAACTCTACGCCATGAGCGGAGATGCTGAGGATTTCGAAAAGCTGGTGGACTTCCCCTACGAGCACGCCCTGCTCTCTGCGCGTCTCAATACAACCAGCACGGCCAGACTCACCCAGGTCGTCAAACGAGTGGATGCCATGCTCAAGGACGATCCCGATGTGCTCCTTGTGGGCGGATTTGGCGTCGTGCTCTCGGATATGGCCCGCCTGATGGTCAACGGGCAAATCTTCACACTGGTGTTAGCGACAGTGATTGTCTCTGTGATGCTCATGATGCTATTCAGGTCGTTAACCGCCGGAATCTTCGCCGCCATCCCCCTTGCCCTCTCTATCACCGTGCTGTTCGGATTGATGGGTCTTTTCGGCATCGAGCTCAACATCGCTACGGCCATGCTCTCGTCTATCATGATCGGTGTGGGTGTGGACTACACTATCCATTTTCTGTGGCGGTATCGGGAAGAACGGCGCTCCGGTCTTGACGCTCCGGCCGCTGTCATGCGAACCCTGACAACCACAGGCCGCGGCATCATATTCAACGCCTTTTCTGTGATCATTGGATTCACCGCGCTTCTGGTCAGCAATTTCCTGCCCGTCCGGTTTTTTGGATTTCTCGTGGTCGTTTCAATTCTGGCCTGTCTTGTTGGAGCGCTGGTCCTGATCCCCGCTCTGTGTCTGGTCTGGCGTCCGAAGTTTTTGGAGAAGGGAGGCAGTCGGTGATCTGTGAAAAAATATTGAGATTTCATGATGTAGTGTGAACAAATCTGGAATAATCTTAAACTTTACTTTTCAACACATGATTATGGGGCGGCTGGGCTTCGCCTTTTTGTCAGCCGAGGTTTGAACAAATAAAACATCAGCAATATCTGGGGTGGGTATTACTCCGCCAGAGGCGGAGTTGCGGACAGGAAGAAGAGGGGTGGTTAATCAAATGACATCCCGTGTATGCGAGAAAAAATATTGGGGCATCCAAAAAGGCGGATTCTTTGCGCCACTTTCTTTAAAGAAAGTGGCAAATTCATAATCTCTTTGAAACCAATCTGTCAATTTTCACAATTAGAAAATGTAAAAAGGAGCCGCATCATGAAACAGTTCACACATCTCCTGACTGCAGGAATCCTCCTGCTCAGCACCGCATCATACGCCCAACCCACCGCCCGCCAGATCGCCGACAAATCCTTCCGGGCCACCAAACTGTCCGGCTCGGAGGCCACATCGACCATGACAATTCTGGACGGCAAAGGCAACCAGCGTGTCCGACAGATCGCCCAGGTCACCAAGCTGGTGGACGGCGGCAAGACCGAGAAAAAACTCATCCGCTTTCTCGCACCGGCCGACGTCAAGGGCACAGGACTCCTGACCTTTGATTACGAGGATGCAAATGACGACATGTGGCTCTTTATGCCCGCATTGCGCAAGACCCGCCGCATCGTCAGCACCGAGAAAGCCAGGAGCTTCATGGGCTCGGAGTTCTCGTATTCGGACATCACGCCCCCTGCGCTGAAAGATTTCCAGTATTCACTGCTGGGAGAGGAGGACGTTGCTGGCGTCACCTGTTGGAACATCGAAATGGTTCCAAACAACGACGACATCGCCGACGAAAACGGCTATTCTAAAAAAATCTCATGGATCGGCAAGGATGACTATGTCACCCGTAAAGCCGTCTATTATGATTTGGACGGGGAACTGCACAAAGAGTTGAACATCCTCGAAATCAGGGAAATGGACAAGGCCAGCCATAAGTATCGGCCAATCCACCTGGTCATGGAAAACAAGCAAAACGGACGCAAGTCCATTCTCAAGATCGATCAGATACTTTACAATCCTGATGTGAAAGAGGACTATTTCACTACACGGTATCTGGAGCGACAGTAGACAGGCGTAAAAAAACTTGATCCTGACGCAAATAAAGTGTAGATTGCCCAGCATTGAATCTCCCCGCCGCAAGCCACGGGGAATGTGCTCGCTGGCAGATTCAATCGGAGGCCAATTGCTTCAAATCCATTTGACACACCTGTTTTGCACCACAAACAACCTGTCTTGTTGCTGCATCTGTTGTTGTACACCCCCGAGGTGTGGGATGGGAATGCATGGATAGATAACTTCATCAGAATGCAACTTCTTCAAACCCGCACCCCGATACGGCGCGGGTTTTTTTTGCCGAGATGTTCCTGGATTGAAGAAAAAAGGACAAACGATGCCCGAACAAAACCGCTCAGCGCTTCACGGCCTCGCAGGCCTCATCGGCCATACGCCGCTTCTTGAGATCGCATACGAATACAATGGAGACGGCAAACGGATCTGGGCCAAGGCCGAATCTCTGAACATGACCGGCAGCATCAAGGACCGCATGGCTTATCACATTCTTGATTGCGCATACGCTGGAGGCATGCTAAAAGCAGGTGACCGGATCGTTGAGGCCACCAGCGGCAATACAGGCATCTCGTTCGCGGCTATCGGACGCGCTCTGGGGCACCCTGTCACCATCTTCATGCCCGACTGGATGAGCCGCGAGCGCATCAACCTGATCCAAAGTCTTGGGGCGGAGATTGAGCTTGTGAGCAGCAAGCAGGGTGGATTCCTGGGCGCGATTGAACGAGCCGAAAGAGTTGCAGGAAAATCGCCGGATATCTTTCTGCCCCGCCAGTTCGCCAACGATGCCAATCGGGAGGCTCATACAATGACCACCGGACCCGAGATTTGGTACACCCTCGAGAAAAATGGAAGGCCTCCCGACGCCTTCGTCGCAGGCGTCGGCACCGGCGGAACAATCATGGGTGTCGCCCAATTCTTCAGAGAGCGGAATCCGGATATGCGGCTGCACCCGGTCGAACCCGCCGGATCACCTACCCTCTCGACAGGCCACAAATGCGGCAGCCACCGCATTCAGGGCATATCGGACGAGTTCATTCCCCGGATTCTCAATCTCGATGCGCTGAACGACATCATCGGAGTGGACGATGGAGACGCCATTTTGATGACCCAGAAACTGGCGCAGCAGCTGGGGCTGGGCGTCGGTTTATCCTCGGGCGCCAATTTCTTGGCTGCGGCCCTGGTGCGCGAAACAATGGACAAAGACGCTGTCGTGACCACGGTCTTTCCCGACGACAATAAAAAATACCTCAGCACGGACCTGTTCAAAAACGAGTTGGTCAAACCTGATTTTGTGAGTCAACGGATCAATCTCCGAAGCGTCCAGGCAATTCGGTCATTACCAACCTGAAATAGTATGGATCGGCAAGTTGATGATTGCCTCCATTTCATCAAGCTGAAAACTTCTTCAAAACAGACATTTTCAACTTGAATGTATCCTCTCAATTCCCTACATTGTTGCATTTATCGGAACCTTCAAATTCTCTACAAACGAAAGGGCTGCCTGTGCGAAAACTGATCCTCTTCCTCTTTCTGGCTGCGATGATCCTCCTCCGGACCACACATTCGACAGATCTTCTGGCATCGTCCAAGAATCTCACCAATGGCGACAAATATATCCTTCATGCCCGCATGACCGAAACGCCGCCTCAACTGGACGGATCTCTGCAAGATCCTGTCTGGTCAACAGTCCGGCCTGCTGGCGGCTTTATCCAGAAACAACCCGATGAAGGCCGACCTGCTACAGAACAGACCGAAGTCCGCGTTCTCTACGACAGGGAAAATCTGTACATCGGCGTAATGTGTTTTGATTCGGATCCGGACAAAATCATCGCCAACATCAAACGCCGCGACAGTAAAAACATCACGGAAAACGACCACATTAAAATCATGCTTGACACGTTCAAAGACCGGCGCAGCGGCATTGTCTTCGTCACAAATCCACTGGGCGCCCGCCTGGATATGCAAATTAGAAAAGAAGGGATTCGCGAAGGCCGCAATTACATGAACAATCCAAATGTGAACAAGGACTGGAACGGCCTCTGGCAGGTTCAGACAGCCATCCTTTCTAACGGTTGGGCTGCCGAGATCGTCATCCCCCTCTGTTGTCTCCGCTATCATGAGCATCCCAAAGAAGGGTGGGGAATCAACATCCTTCGAAACATCCGCCGGAAGAATGAAGAATCAACCTGGGCGCCGCTGTCGCGCAGCTTTGACTTCAACAAAATCAGCATGGCCGGAACCTTGACAGGACTGGATGAACTGGAAAAGGGCCTCCGGCTCCAGATCAAGCCCTACGTTCTTGCCAATCAGGTCAGCCGGCGGAACGACGCTGGCGAGCTTAAACACGATCTTGATTTCGATGGTGGTCTGGACATTAAAATCGGTCTCACCGCCAACATGACTGCGGATGTCACAGTGAACACTGACTTCTCTCAAGTGGAGGCCGATGACCAGCAAATCAATTTAACACGTTTTGACCTCTTTTACCCTGAAAAGCGGGAATTCTTTCTCGAAAACGCCGCCATCTTCAATGTAGGCACATCCGACGATGCCATGCTCTTTTTCAGCCGGCGTATCGGGCTGACCGACGACGGACAACAAATCCCCCTGATTGGCGGCGTCAAGGTCGCTGGCAAGGCAGGCAAATACAACGTCGGCCTCATCAATTTGCAAACCCGCGCAAAGAACGGCACACCCTCGAATAACTTCACGGTGGCCCGTGTCAGCCGGGATGTGCTCCGGAATTCAGCCATTGGTGTTCTGGTAACCAACCGCCAGTCTACCGAATCGGGGGATTACAACCGGTCCTTCACTGTGGATGGCGATTTGGTGTTCAGCGACAATCTCAGTCTCGGCGGCTACCTGGCCATGACCCAGACACCGGGCGTGGACAGTGGAAATAAGGCCGGCAAAATCGGATTTCAGTGGAAAAGCGACAATGTCGATACGTACGGCTATTTCATCGACATTCAGGATCACTTCAATCCTGAAATGGGATTCATGAAACGAAGCGGCATCCGCAAATCACAAATTCATCTGGGGTATACACCCGAGCCGGCAATCCCCGGCGTGCGGAGACTCAATCCGCATATGCTTGTGGATTATACAACCGACCAAAAAAACAGGCTCCTCCTGCGCGAAACACACCTCCACCTGCAGGTCGATTTCATCAACGGCGGTCAGGTGGGCCTTCAGTGGAACGAAAACCACGAATTTGTGGATGTCCCTTTTCTGATTCGTGAGGACGTCACGATTCCCATCGCCATATATACGGACCATTTCTGGCAGGCGGAAATGAAAACCGATAAAAGCCGTAATCTCTACACTGATGTGAAATACCGTTGGGGAGAATTTTACAGCGGAAAAACCCGGAAGATTAATGTCAGCGGCGGATTCCGCCCCCTGCCCAGTTTCAACGGCGAAGTCAGTCTGGAGTACAATGACGTAGACCTGCCCTGGGGTGCCTTTATCAATCACCTCGTTCGTTCGAAGCTGGTCTACAGCTTCTCGACCCGACTCTCCCTCATGAGCCTCATCCAGTGGAACAGCGATACCGATGACATCAACATGAACATCCGACTGCATTTTATTCACACACCGGGCAGCGACTTCTTCTTGGTGTACAATGAGCGGCGTCTCGTCGAGGGGCTGGATATCGGCATTCAAGACCGGACCATCGCCGCCAAGTTCAACTATCTTTTCAACATTTAGGAATCATTTCAATAACGTGATACGAACCCCGAGGCAAGATCGCTTCCGGATTGGACTTTATGGAAACAGATCATCTAGGAAGACGATGCGACATCACCGTCACAGCCTGATTCTTCTTCTGTGTTTGTGGATGACCCGGTCCGTCTATCTTTTCGGACAGGATCCGTGGCGTGCCGGAGAAAAGCTGACATATAGCGTTAAATGGAGCTTCATCCGTCTGGGCACACTCAGAATGAGTCTGGAAGATACGACGTGGACGAACGGAGAGTCTGTCTATTTGGCCCGGATTACAGCCGATTCAGATCCACGTCTCACCATCTTTAGCCATAACAGCCTGAATGAAACCTGTTTCACCAAAGACTGCAGGCCCCTCCTTTTTCGCTGTAACGAGACGGAAAACGGCAAAGCCTATCACGCCGAATACCGGTTCAGTCAATCCGACAGCCTCATCTACGTGGATCTTTTTGACGAAGATACCAGTCCACAACAACTTAATAAAACCATCCCGCTTGAAGACCAGCTCTACGATGGCGCCACCCTGCTGTATCTGATTCGGCGGTGGAGTCTCAGTACGGGAATCGATACAGTGCGCCATATCGACGACGGGAACATCGAACGAATCATACTCGATGTTCAAGGTCCACGAGGATCCGTCCGATCTAAAGAGCTGGGTGGTAAAATCGACGTGGTCTTTATGGAGGGACGTCTCCTCAGTAAAGGCATGGCCGGACTGACAGGACAATTCAAAATCTGGCTATCGGGGGATGACCGGCGCGTTCCCCTTCGAGCCGAAGTGCGCATGCTCATCGGCACTGTGACATTGAATCTGGAATCGTGGGAAGGCTGGGAGCCAGCAGGATAGAGATAAAACATCTGATCAGCCACAGACACCAATAATTCCCATATCAAAACGAAGGGAATTACACTAAAAGAAAGGAGATTGTATTATGAAACGGAGTTCATTTTTTGTATTTGTCATTGTACTGGTGTTATGCATTTCGGCAGCACCTGCTCAAGATCGTGTGGTTCAAAAGATTATTGAATTGGGAACAACTGACAACCATGTGATGGATCATCTCGACATTTTAAGCAACCGCATTGGCGGTCGACTCATTGGATCTGGCGCCTATGAAGATGCAGAGAAATGGGCAGCCAGCGAATTCAAAAAATGGGGCTTGGAAGTTGAAATGGATGAAGCGGGCGAACTGCCCGTTGGTTTCAACCGGGGCCCCTGGTTTGGCAGAATGCTGTCAGAAGATGGCATGACACTCCATTTTGTTACACCCTCGTATACGGCCGGAACAAAAGGCGTTCAGCGCGGTCCTGTGCTCATCGAGCCGAAAACGCAGAAAGAATTTGACAACATGAAAGGAGCCATGAAAGGCGCGTGGATTTTAATATCCGGATTCCAAAATGGCAGACCTATAGACGGGTCACCTGAAGCCGATCAGAAAAGAGCTGAAATCATCAAAGAGAACAATGAAATTGAAAAACAGAATGACGAAATCCGCGCGGAAAACAGAAAAAATCGAGGCAAACCCGATTTGCAGAAAGATCTCCTTCCTTACAAGGAAGAGCCTGCCCTCTTTTATAAGCAAATGCGGGATGCCGGTATATTGGGCATCATCCAGTCTGCTCCTGTCCCGTTAAGAGCCACGCGGAGCACACCCAGTATTCTCAGCATGACCTGGGAAACATTGCCGACAGTCCCGGATATCAGGTTGGACGAGAACCAGTATAAACTCATTAAGAAAAAAGTTGAGGAACGCAGATTCTTTTTGCTGGAGTTTGATATCCGGAATCACTTCAGGATGGGACCTGTGAAATACCACAATGTCATTGGCAAGATTCGCGGCACCAAATTCCCTGATGAATATGTCATTGTCGGAGGACACCTGGATGCATATGATGTGGCCACAGGCGGAATTGACTGCGGAGTGGGCGTCACCAATACCATGGAAGCGGCGCGCCTCATCATGAAAGCGGGTGGCAAACCCAGGCGGACGATGTTGTTCATGCTCTATGCCGGCGAAGAATTTGGACTCTTCGGTTCAAAGAGCTGGGTGGAAAGAAATGAAGATAAACTGGATAAAATATCAAATATGATTAATCGTGACGGAGGCCCTTCTTGCCCAACGGGAATCAAAGTCACTCAAGCGATGCGGAAAGATATAGAAAAAATATGCGCTCCGATGAATAGTATCAATCCTGAATTCCCGTTTGAAATAATGGAAAGAGAACCAAGACCATTGCCAAAAAGAGCATCGGGATCAGATCATGGATCTTTCGCTGTCAAAGGTGTTCCAACGATGGGTCCAGAATCAGGATATCCGAGAGGAGACAATTTTAGTTATAACGAGATTTGGCATACAGAGAGAGACATGTATCAAAAAATGATCCCTGACTACCAAAAGCATAGTGCAGTTGTAACAGCTGTGCTTGCCTATGGCATTGCCAACCTCGATCACCTCTTGTCACGTGAAGGATATTACATCATCGAAGAAAACAAAGATGATCAAAAAGAATAGTTGAACGTTTGAGGAAATGAATAGCTTTCAAGCCCTCGATGTAAAGAAACGGCGCATCGGGGGCTTGATGTTTGTCAGAACAGAATATCATTTT
>CAZDVF010000013.1:0-18596 GCA_964508725.1 uncultured bacterium
ATGAACACGCGATTCGATTTTGACATCGATTTGATCCAATCAGCATTACAACAATCCCTACCTGGACTTGATGCGCAAATGGTCTTGTGTCCGCGCCCCAGACCAGGCAACCGTCCCATTTCCAGGGATGACAATTCGTGCCTGAAAGCGGGTGTGTTACTCCTCCTCTATCCCAAGAGAGATATTCTGCATCTGGTCCTGACCCGCCGAAGCGAGTCCGTTGAAAATCATCAGGGGCAGATATCGTTCCCTGGCGGGCGGCAGAAGCCAGGGGAGTCCTTCCGTGAGACAGCGCTTCGTGAGACTGAGGAGGAATTGCGTATCCCGGCTTCGAAGATCCGGATACTTGGTAAGTTGACATCACTCTACATTCCGCCAAGCAATTTCTGTATCTTTCCTGTTGTTGGATTTATTTCCGATGAGACGGTTTTTCATCCTGCTCCCAATGAGGTAGCCGAGATTATCGAATGTCCTATTTCGCTGCTTTTAGATCCGGAGATCCTTTACGAAGAGGTATGGATGATCAGAGGTCTAAAGTGCGCTGTCCCTTTTTACGCTGTCGGTCCTCACAAAATCTGGGGCGCGACAGCGATGGTGCTGACAGAATTTTTAGAGATTCTTCGCAGGCTGATATAGTTTAAACAGCCAATTCCTGATCTGCTGAGATTTCGAATAGCTTCATTTTTTTCTTGCTTCCCACCGAGAAATTCCCTTAATTGAAATTGAATCCAACCTTTCCAATCCCGATTACCAAAATGTCTCCGGAGGGCACCATGCTGGACCGTCTATTCAAGCTCCAGGAAAAAGGAACCACCATCCGTGTTGAAGTGATGGCAGGACTGGCGACTTTCATGACCATGGCCTACATCATTTTTGTAAATCCAACGATCCTGTCTGTGGATTACGTGGGAAATTCCACGGGCCTGTCGGTCGACGCCGCCCTGCTGGCGACGTGCCTGGCGGCGTTTGTGGCGTCAGTCTTCATGGGATTGTACGCCAACTTTCCGATTGTTCAGGCGCCGGGCATGGGCGAGAATTTTTTTTTCGTGACCGTGATCATGGCGCTGACAGCGCGAGGTGTGACCAATTCGTGGCAGGTTGCGCTGGGCATTGTTTTCATCTCAGGCATCATCTTTTTGATTCTTTCCATCTTTCGAGTGCGCGAGGCCATCATTGATGCGGTGAGTCCCAGTCTGAAAAACGGGATTGCTGCGGGTATTGGTCTGCTCATCGCCTTTATCGGGCTCAAAGGTTCGGGCGTCATCGAAACAACAGAAGCGGCGATCAAATTGACAGGCGATGTGATGCAGCCGGGTGTTCTCATCTTCTTTGCAGGGCTGTTTCTGACGGCTGTTCTGCATGTCCGGGGTGTCCGGGGCGCGATTCTGTGGGGTATTTTATTCAACACGCTTCTGGCCGTGGCGCTGGGCGAGGTTCGCTACGAGGGCATTGTGGGGCTGCCGCAAGACCACGCTTTTTTCAAGTTCGACCTGGGCACGGCGTTATCGTTCCGTTTTCTTCCTTTTGTGATTGTCTTCCTCTTTATGGATATGTTCGACACGGTGGGCACACTCATTGGCGTTTCGGAGCAGGCGGGTCTTATGCAGGATAACCGTTTGCCCGGCGCCAATCGGGCGCTTCTCTCGGACGCAGTGGGAACAGTAGTGGGCGCTTGTTCGGGCACCAGCACAGTGACCTCGTTCGTTGAAAGCAGTGTGGGCGTGGAGTACGGAGGAAGGACGGGTTTGGTCAGCGTGACCGCGGGCCTGCTTTTTCTCGTAGCGCTGTTCTTTACGCCGCTGGTGGGCATGGTGGGAAAGCATCCGGCCATTACCGCGCCGGCGCTGGTTATTGTCGGCGCCATGATGGCCCGGAACGTCCGCAAGATTGTATGGGAGGATTTTTCAGAAGCTGTTCCGGCCTTTCTGGTGATGCTGGGTATTCCGCTCACTTTCAGTGTGGCTGATGGCCTGGCCATGGGTTTTGTGGCCTATCCGGTGATCAAGCTCTGTTCCGGGCGGAGGCGAGACGTGAGCTGGCTCATGATTGTCGTGGCGGTCTTCTTCGTTTTACGGTATACACTGATTTCGATTTAGCCTGTTTCATGCAAAAGCCACTGAGTGCACAGAGTAAAGGATCGTACAGAAACTGTCTGTCTGACTGGGAATAGAGCGACAGGATTCTACATTCCCGATTCTTAATGAATGAGTGGCATGTTTCTCGTTTCGGTTTTCCTGACGCCTCGTCCTGCAAACTTGTGTGGAATGAGACGTCATCCGATCAAAATACAAGAATTGACAGGGGAGAGGTCAAACGGCATGGCATCCGAACGCAACCAAAGCAATCCCGGCCGAACGCGCAAGGAGTACATCGCGCGGATCAACCGGGTCATCGATTACATTCAAACGCATCTTGATCAGGATCTGACGCTGCAAACCCTGTCCACTATCGCCTATTTTTCACCGTATCAACTCCATCGTATTTTCAGCGCCATGATGGGTGAAACGATGAGTCAGTTCATCCAGTGGCTGCGCATCGAGAGGGCGGCGTCGCTCCTGAAATCCAGCCCGGAGAGACGGGCCCTGTTTCGAAGTCTGTCTCAATGACCACAGAGAGCATCCCGAGGGCAAGCACATTGTGGATATCTGTATTCCGGTGAAACCGTTGTGAATGGGTGACTTTTGTTTTTCCTGCTGGATGCTGGTTCAGGGAATCGACCAGTCCTGGCCATTTCAAAGATTCAGAACAGCCGGTCTGGCGTACCGGCCCGACATTGGAGAGTAATACATCCTGCTTGATTGCAGGATTGTCCGCAGTTGTGTTTTGATCAGCAGTAACAAAGAGGAGGGAGTGTATGCAAAATGAAACCGGAATCAAGCAGACGGGTGTTGGCCCTGTCGGAACGACTGACCGGATCGCGTCGCTGGACGTGCTCCGTGGATTTGCTGTGCTGGGCATTTTGATCATGAACATTCAGAGTTTCTCCATGATCCAGGGGGCCTATTTGAATCCGACCGCGTTTGGCGATCTGTCAGGAATCAACCGCTGGATTTGGATCGCCAGCCATGTCCTCGCCGAACAGAAGTTTTTATCCCTCTTTTCCATTCTGTTTGGGGCCGGCGTCTATCTCATGACCAGCCGGATCACGTCGCGCGGAGGTAAACCGGGCGGTCTGCACTACCGTCGGACGTTCTGGCTTCTGGTTATTGGCCTGGTTCACGCTTATCTGTTCTGGCACGGGGATATTCTGGTCAGTTACGCGCTTTGCGCCTTGCTGGTTTATCTGTTCCGGAACAAGTCGCCTAAAACACTTTTCATTCTTGGGCTGATATCGGTCGCTGTGACGTCCCTTCTCTATCTCATGTTTCACTTTTCGATGCCCTACTGGCCTGAGGAATCACTGGCAGGTCTGCGGGATTACTGGCAGCCCTCCGGAGAATTAATCCAGAAGGAAGTGTCAGCCCTGCGCGGGGGACTGTCGTCACAGATGGCGGTTCGTGTACCAGCGTCACTTATTTTTCAGACGTTCATTTTCCTTGTATGGACAGGCTGGCGCGCTGGCGGTCTGATGCTGGCGGGTATGGCCTTGTTCAAGTGGGGCGTGCTCAGCGCTCAGAAGGCTGCTTTGTTTTATAAAAAAATGATCCTGGTTGGATTTGGCATCGGTTTGCCGCTGGTCTCCCTCGGTATTGTGAACAATTTCGCCGCCGGGTGGGTGATGGAGCATTCCTTTTACCTTGGATCGCAGTGGAACTACTGGGGCAGTCTCTTTGTGGCCACCGGGTACATAGGCTTGGTCATGCTAATCTGCCAATCTTCCGTTCTGACCCGCACAAAACAAATTCTTTCTGCAGTGGGTCGGATGGCGCTGTCCAACTATTTGGCGCAGACGCTGATCTGCACGACGCTCTTCTACGGCCACGGCTTCGGCCTGTTCGGTTCTGTGGAACGGTGGGGGCAGATCCTCATTGTATTCGGCGTCTGGATTTTACAGCTTTGGATTTCGCCCCTATGGTTAAAGCATTTCCGCTTCGGCCCGGCTGAGTGGCTCTGGCGGTCGCTGACTTATTGGAAGGTGCAGCCGATGAGGCAAGGGGCGTGAGGATGTCTGTTTTTTCCGACATCCGGTCTGATTATTTTACGTAGTTTCAATATCCCATTGACAACAGTAAAAATAACCCGGTCTTTTATCAAAGGCCGGGTTATTTTTGTTTAAAAATGGATTCCGGTTTCAGTCCGCTGGTTTACTCAACTGGATGGTTTGACCGCTTCGGCCCAGTAGAGGCCGTCGGATTCCTCTGTCCTTACAGTTTCAAATCCTGCCTGATGGAGTAACAATCTCATCTCATCAATGCTAGGTAGTCGGTCGGATGAGACAATGCCGTCCAGCTCGGCGTGGAATGCGTTCAATTCCGTGCTCGATGAAACATGCAGGATGAGCAGCTGGCCGTTTTTGCATAAGACGCGGCGCATCTCCCGCAGAGCAGCCTCAGGATCGGTAAAATGTGGAAAGGCTGAAAAACAAACGATTTTGTCGAAGACGTCTGTATGAAGCGCCAGAGCAGAGACGTTGTCACAAAGCCAGTTCCGATGAGAGGGAATCATGCGTTTACCCTCAGTGAGCATGTCCTCGGCGATGTCTTCTGTGATGACGCGTCCATCTGGGCCTACCATGTCGATCAGGTAACGTGTCATTCGGCCGGTTCCGGCGCCGATATCCAGCACGCGGTCCCCGGACTTGATTCCGAATCGCACGAGATAATTCCGCAGCGTGGGATCTTCGGGCATCTTCTCGTTCCACTCAGGCGCCAGGCGGTTGAAGTAGTCTCGGTGTGCTTCAGACATGAAGGTTCCTCGTTTTCCAGAGAGGCTCTTTGGTGAGCCTGTGAACCAGCAGGGGAATGATGAACAGAATGAGGACTGTGCCGGGTAGTCCCTTGATCAGAGAAGCGATGGCGTAGAACGCGGGTGGCAAGCCCAGCATGGGACCAATGATGACGGCTGAGAGAATTGCTGCCAGCTTTGAGATGATCAATCCGGCCAGTACGAGCCAGAAAACACCCCACAGGGTGCGGCGATAGAGCAGCGCCGTACAACCGGCCAGAGCAGCCAGTTCAAAGATCATCTTGTAAAGCGTTGGCGGCGGCGGCATGCCTGTGGCCATGGTCGAGAGGAGGGGGGTGAGGGTCCCGACCATCAGGGCAAACGATGGCGGCACAAAGAAAGCGCAGGCCGCAATCGGCCAGAACATGGGGAGGATGACCGATCCCAAACCAACCGTGTGGAAGAGGATGGGAAAGAGAATGCCAAGGGCCATGAAGAGGGCGCTGAGGGTGATGTCGTGGGTTCGCGTGGTCATGATGTCCGCTAAAAAAGGTAAACCAGGTCGGCCACGAGATACCGCCCCGGCATGGGGTAACCGTACATGGACTGGTACCGGGCATCGGTTGCGTTCTTCAGATCCAGCTTGAGTTCTGCGAATGAGAAGAGGCGCGTTTTGACAGTGAGGTTCAGGACGGCGTAGTCGTCCATCGGATGAAGCTGCGCCTGGGGGCTCGGTCCCGGGAAGTCGGCTCCGGTCAAGTCCTGAATCCATAACAAGGTGGCGGCGCATGTCAAGCGCCCGATGTCGGCGTTCACATAGGCCGTCAACTTCTTGCCGGGGATGTTGAACACGCT
The DNA here is from genome assembly GCA_964508725.1 of uncultured bacterium. GTDB lineage: Bacteria > Zhuqueibacterota > QNDG01 > QNDG01 > DSAB01 > CAZDVF01. Next base: position 5,680 of record CAZDVF010000013.1, read on the forward strand.
TTTATCCATCGCAATGCTGGACCACGAACCCCCTGATTCAATGTTTTGATTGATTATCCAACGGCCAGTGATTTCGTAGCCGGTGTGGGTATAGGCGCCGGAATTGACCCACTTGGGCGGCGGTGCTTGAAGTTGAATCAGATTGCTCCCCTCCATTCGAAAGATCGCAGCCTCGATGTGCAGTCTTTCACCGATTTGTTGGGTCAGGCCGATTTCGTTGTTCCAGACCCGATCCGGTGTCAGGGCCTCGTTGGCCGGCATCCAGAAATAGAGCTCACGAATGGATGGACTTCGAAATCCCTTTGCTGCTGAAATTCTTACAGATGTGGATGGAGAGACGTGTATCACGAATCCGATCTTGGGTAGTATTTCAGATCCGAACAGTTCGTGGTGCTCCAGGCGCAGACCGCCGGAGATGATGACCCGCCTGAGAAGAAGCTGCTGCGTATGGATGTAGGGCGCGTGTTCAGTGATGTAGATGTCCCCGTAATCAGTCTGAGCGTCTACGGCCGTGCCGCCGTAGCGCTTAAGATCGAATCCGACGGTGGTGGTGTTGCCGTGCCAGGGTTTGGCGTTGTGGTAGAACATGAGGCCGAGAGTGCGATCGCGCGAACGCCATCCGTCGAAGAATTTGTGCTTGCCGAAGTTCCCGTGAAGTTTGAGATTGGTTTCACCCAGCCGGCTGGCGTGGATGGCGGTCAGGTCGCCGCCCCAACGGAGGATATCGTACCAGTTGTCTGAAGCCGGATTGGTGACAGGCCCCGGATCGCGAACCAGCATGTCGGCCAGATTGGCGTTTAGCTCCAACGAAGTGTTCGACCCAACCTGGTATCCCAGATGGGTTGTCAAATGGCGTCCATCGTAATCAGATCCTGCTCTATGTCCGGCTGTTTGCCTTTGACTGGCGGTGATATAGTAGTCCACAGGACCTTGTTTGCCGCCGTGGCTGACGGAATATTTGCGTGTGTTGAACGCGCCGTACCCTCCGCCTATGCGGGTTTTGTATCCATCCGTACGCATTTTTTTGGGTATGATGTTGATTACACCGCCGGTGGCGTTGGTGCCGTAGAGGAAGGAGCCCGGTCCGCGAATCACTTCAACACGCTCCACACCATCCGAAGAAAATTCGTCGGCGATGGTGCACCCCATGAGCCCCATGAAGTCGGGGCGACCGTTTCGCAAAATGAGGACGTGTGTGTTGGCGCCGCCGCCCATGCCGCGGATAGAGATTTTGCCCGCAGCCTGACCGGCTGCGCCGAAACCCATGACGCCCCATTCGGTGACATAGAGACTTGGCACCCGATGCTGGATTATCTCGAGAACAGCGCTGGAGGGAGCCATGGCGATGGCGTGTTCACCGAAAGAGGAGATACTGGCTGCGATGTCGCGCTGGCTGTGAGCGATCTTTGTTGCCGTCACCACGATCGGATTTAAATGGTATTTGACCTGGATGGTGTCATCCTCAGTCGCCACATATTGTGATGCAGTTACGCGCATACAGCTTAAAACCGCGAATGTGATGATTGTTAAACGGAGAGTCATCGGCTTCTCCAACGTAGCTGATAGGGGTGATAAAACACTGTGTAACACGAAAGAAGAAAAAGTAACACCGAGAATATAGTCATCCTAAGTTGGTTTGTCAAGGTTTTTTTCGGCGCAGAGGGGGCGCATACCGCAGGTTCACCATTTATTCACAAGATACTATTTTCATTTCGGCTGTTCGAACACTATTTTATCCGCTTTTTTTTGCATTTCGTCGGATTTTCAATGTGATCCATTGAAATGCTGATTACATTTTTCTCGCTAGATTGAGTATGTGTCCATTTTATGCGAGGTGATGTATGAAGATCTCAAGACGTATCGTTTTACTGTTCATTGTCTGTTTCACATCCAGCTTTTGTGTCAATGCACAAACGCCCGATTTTGAAAGACAAATTCGTGAAGAACCGGACAATGTCCAGCTACTGCTTGAAGCTGGCATTTATTTCCACAAAATAGGTGGAATGAAAGAGGATAAAAACGCAGTGAAACAGGCGGAGAAAAATTTGAAACAACTCCTGGAACTCCAGCCTGATCACGCCCTGGCAATGGTCTACTACGGATCGACACTCACGTTGAAAGCGCGGGATGCATTCCTTCCTTGGGACAAGATCAAGTGGGTCAAACGGGGAATCGAGCAGATGGATCAGGCCGTGCTGCTTGAACCGGATAATCCCGAAGTCCGCCTGCTCAGGGGAATTAACAACGGTTCACTACCCGCTTTCTTCAACCGTCTTTCCACCGCCCTTGAGGATTTTGCCCATATCGAAAGACTACACAAGGAACATCCTTTGGACATGTCGAAAACATTCTGGCTGCCATTCTATTATAATTATGGCTGTGCGCTGGCGAAAAACCAGAAATACGCGTCTGCCGAGACCTGCTATCTTAAAACCATTGACATTGATCCGGAATCGAATTACGCAAGGTTTGCCAGGCTGAATTTGCAAAATATGAAGGAAACCAAAGATGCCGAGTGAAGATTACATCGTAGCGGCGCGGAAACTGAGCAAACAGTATAAGCTGGGTAAAACGCGGATTCCGGCTCTTCAGGATATTGACCTCGATGTGGCGGCGCAGGATTTTCTTGTGATTGCCGGCCCATCGGGCAGCGGAAAGACCACGCTTCTCAATATTCTCGGACTCATCGATAAACAGACATACGGGCAGGTTTATTTTGGATCTGAAAATCTGACTGATGTCAGCCTGAACGGACTTTTCCCGTATCGCCGTGATATGCTGGGCTACATCTTTCAGAATTTTAATTTAATTCCCGTACTCAGTGTGTTTGAAAATGTGGAATATCCCCTGATCCTCAAGCATGTTCCCCGAATCGAAAGAAAAGACCGGGTGTATGATGTTCTGGAAAAAGCGGGTCTCGCGGACCGGAGACGCCACAAACCGCGGGAGCTTTCCGGCGGCCAGCGGCAGCGCGTGTCTATCGCCCGGGCTATTGTGAAGAATCCTAAAATCGTTCTGGCCGATGAACCGACTGCGAATCTCGATTCCAAAACCGGGAGTGACATCCTGAATTTAATGGAAAAACTGAATGCCGAAGAGGGCGTTGCCTTTGTGTTTTCTTCGCACGATCCGTCCATTATTCAAAAAGGCAAACGCGTGATTCATTTGAGGGATGGCAAGATAGATGAGATGGATGGGAGGGCATCATGATGTTTATGAAATTGGGATTTCGCAGTCTCTTCCGTCAGAAGCGGCGCACGCTCATTACGCTTATCGTCATTACCTTTGGCATCGGGTGTCTTCTGCTCACTATGGGGCATTCCGCCTACATCATCTGGGGTCTTCGGGAATCGACCATCCATTCGGAAACAGGCCATTTGCAGGTGTTTCTTCCTGACTTTTTCGAAAAAGAAGAAGAGACCATCCTCCAATACGGATTGGATGATTACGAAGCTTTGCAGAAGGATTTACTTGCGCTTGAAGATGTCAATCTGGTTCTGGCGCGAATCGATCTAATGGGATTAATTTCCAACGGGGATAAATCTGTGGCCTGCATCGGCACGGGTGTGGAACCGGAGTGTGAAAAAACGCTGCGCACCCTGATCGGTAATTCGGGCGCGGCTTACGATTCGCTCATCGTCCATCAGAATGATGCCGAAATCATCATGTTGGGCAATGGGCTGGCGAAATCGCTGAATGCCAAAATCGGCGATTGGCTGACCCTTATGTCCACCACAGCCGATGGGGCGCTCAATGCTGTGGATGTGCGGGTGGTTAATACATTCGACGGGGGGATGGAGGAGTTTGATAAACGCGCTGTCATGATTCCCCTCAAGACAGCCCAGATGCTTCTCAACACGAAGAAAGTGAATAAGCTGCTAGTGACTTTGGATGATACCGAGAAAACGGATCGATATTATGCTCGTATTTCTCAAATGGCGGCGGACGCCGGACGGCCTGTCGCCATCAAGAAATGGCATGAGCAGGCGGCGTACTATATGCAGGTCCGGCAGTTCTATCTTCAGATCACAGGATTCATTTCCATTGTGCTGTTTATCATTGTGTTTTTCAGTGTGTCCAACACAGTGGTCATGTCCATTGTGGAGCGCACTCAGGAGATCGGGACACTGCTTTCTGTCGGCACATCGCGCTGGCAGACGTTGAAGATGTTCTTCTTTGAGGGGATATCGATCGGTATAATCGGCGGTGTTACCAGCGCGCTTTTCGCTCTGGGTCTCTCGGCGTTGATCAACTATTTCGATGTGATGCTGCCTCCCCCGCCAGGATTCACTGAAGGCTATCCTCTCTCTATTCGAAATGGTGTCGATTTATATTCCCGTATCTTTATACTAACTGTTGCAGTGGCCACGGTTTCATCTCTGGCGCCGGCGTTCCGTGTGACGCGCATGAAGATCGTAGATGCTCTGGGACATATTTAAATCTGGATGCTGGATAAGATATGAGGACTTGATTATGAATAGGAGATGGATCATCCAACTGATTGTTTTCACAATCGCTATGGTTTCAAATGACGTGCAATCTCAATCCTTGCTTCAGAAGATCGATGCGTTTCGCGTCCCCTATGCACAGTTTTTAATCCGGACGCGGCTGACGGTATACAATGGAAAAGCACTACATGAAACGGCGGTATTTGACGCCTATATCAACGGTGATGACAAGAGCCTTGTTGTGCAAAAAGAGGGCAGGAATCGGGACATGAAGATCCTCTATGTGAATGAGAAGATGTGGGTCCAACTGCCCAATGCCCGGCGGCCGATTCGCATCACACCGATTCAACGACTGATGGGGCAGGCTTCCAACGGGGATGTGGCCATGGTCAGTTATGGAGATGGCTATACAGCGGAGGTGGAATCGGAAGTCGAAGTCAGGGGCGTCCCATGTGAGAAAGTGCGGCTCATTGCGAGAAAGGCATCCGCCACATACAATCGCATTATGCTGTATGTGCGTCAGTCCGATAAACGGCCTGTGAAGGCCGAGTTCTATCTCGTCTCTGGCAAACATCTTAAAACGGCCTATTATGAGACGTATATGCGCATCAACGACCAGGATATTTTACAAAGAATGACGATCGTTGATGAGTTGAGAAAAGAGGAAAAAACGACGTTCGAGTATGAGCTTGTTGAGGAAAAACAGATCCCTGTGAAATATTTTAATAAAAATTATCTGGTGCATATTCAGGGGTTATGATCGGATTCCCTTATACTGGATACTTGATGCAAAATAACGTGTCATGATGATTAAATTTAGGAGAAAGATGGGATTTATCGTTTTACGAACATATCGATGGCATGTGGTTTTGGGATTGATCATCGGTTTCTTTACTTTCGACCTGCAAGCGTCAGACTGGCGAACGTTCGGATTTTACAAAGGATATTCTCAGTCATTCCGCTCCACGCTGTTCAATCCCGACCACCGCATTGTTCGTGTCCTGGGATACACAAAGGGACCGCATACTTCCCTTGCTCAATCCATCAGGGGGCGGTGGGATTTCCTGTCGCTCCAATGGCAAGCCGAAGTGATGGGGCGAGCCGATCATGTCAACGAGTGGGATGCGGATCTCGAAGTGAAGCAGTTTTGCTTTCAAAAAGACTTATTTGAAAACTGGATCTTGGTAGCAGGGCGTTCCATCCAAAGATGGGGAACGGGGTATGCCTTTAATCCCACGGATGTGGCGGCCCCGTCCAAAGAAATCAGCGATCCGGACAACTCTGAACGACGGGCCGCAGGCGCGGATATCATTCAATTGGAGTATTTTAACGAAACCACATCCTTTGCGGTTTGCTACCTCACGAAAGTGGATATCGGATCTCAGATCAAAACCGAGGGTTCCAAATTGGCCTTGCGGTTTTATACAAATCTGTGGGATGTGGATTTGTCCATTATCTCTCTGTTCAACAAAGAGGAATCTCCCCTTTGGGGATTGAACTTTGCTTGTGTTCTGGGAGACCGGCTGGAGATTCACGGCGAGGCGAGCCTGCAGCGCGGAAGCTATCGCGCCTATCATCAAGCGATCCGAGAGGCGAATACATTTTATTCCGTCTCTCCTTTTACATCCTGCCGAGCAAAGGATCACAAACAGTATCTTCAAGCGGTTATCGGATTTCAAGTCACCCTGCCGGGCGATATCCAGTGGATCGCCGAGTATTTTCACCAAGATCAGGGTTATTCCAAAGCGGAGTGGAGCCGCATGATGAATTATCTTCACTTTTTGGGTGATTACCTTCCCACGCCGTGGGAAGATGAGGCCATGGGGAACTTGCTGTGGTGCGCCGGTCTTTTTTCTCCCAAGGGATCGATGCGGGATTATATGATGCATTCGTTCCAAAATAGCGCATTCAAAGCATTCGGACTACAGGTCACCGCACTGTGGAACCTTCAAGATCGGAGTTGTGTTTTCATTCCAGAAATACAGTACCGGGCAGGAAATCACTTTACTTTTTATGGAAGAAGCTTTATTTTTCATGGACATGCGGGCGCTGAGTTTGGCGAGCTGTTCCAATCACACCTGATCGAGGGAGGTCTCCGGTTTCAATGAGTCAGACCATGAAATCTCTGAAAGGCTTCATCATCAGAATGATTCTATTTGCGGTAACTCTGACACTGCTGATTGTCGGGAGCGGATGGGCCATCAACGGGGAATTCAGTTTGCTGAATTTGTTTGAGAATTTTATTTATGTAAGTTGCGCCACGCTGTTCTGTTCGGTTTTCCTGCGGCTATTATATGATTGGATATTTCAATTTTCCCGCCTTCTGTTTTTCATTTTATTTTCCATGATATCGAGTTTTGGGATTGTCATGGGACTTATCGTCGGAACCATGATCATGGAGGGCCGGCTGTTCGTGACCGTCAATTTTTTGTTTGCCATCCTCATTGGTCTGGTTTCGAGCGTGGGTGTCACGTTTTATGAAGTTCAGAAATCATGGCTCGAGGAAAATATCTCCCGCCTTCGGGCCGCCGAACTGGAAAACGCCCAGCTTCAACGGATCGAATCAGAAGCCAGGTTGAGCAGTCTGCAGGCCAGGCTCAATCCACATTTCCTCTTCAATACGCTCAATGCCACTGCCGCGTTGATCTATGATGATCCCCAAAAGGCAGAACAGAGCATCGTGCAACTCTCAGACATCTACAGAAAAGTCCTCTCCATCTCAAACAAGACATTCATTTCACTTGCAGAAGAAATCGCGCTGATTCAGAATATTCTTAAATTGGAGAGACTGCGATTCGAAGACCGTCTCACGTTTCACATTGCCTGCCCGGAATCCATACTTCGGATGCCCGTTCCCGGTCTCATCATTGAACCGATTGTGGAAAACTGTATCCAGCACGCTGAGGAACGGTCAGAGATTCCCCTCCATATCGACATCCACATCACAGAACAGGACGGGTGGATTCATGTCCGTGTCAAGGACAACGGCCCGGGATTTGATGTGGGCAAGACCGATTTTGGATTCGGACTGTACAGCGTGCAGGAGAGGCTGAGACTGCTGTTCCGGGAAGACTTTCAATTCAATGTGCAGTCGGCACAGAATGAAGGCACACTTGTTGAGATCGGATTTCCTTCCAACTCCGGACCAAATGAAGCAAAACCTTCTGTGAGCGGATGATGTTATGTGCGAATTGAAAATGAAAGCGCTGATTGTGGATGATGAGAAACTGGCGCGATCCCGGCTGCGGAGATTGTTGAAACCGTACGATGACATCCTGATCGTCGGCGAGGCCAGAAACGGGAAAGAGGCGCTGGATCTCATCCAGACGTATCGACCGGATGTTCTATTTTTAGACATCAAGATGCCGATCTTGACCGGATTTGAAATGTTGGGCGAACTGGAGGAAACGCCGCACATCATTTTCACCACGGCTTACGACCAGTACGCGCTCCAGGCGTTTGACCAAAACGCTCTGGATTATCTTCTCAAACCCATTTCGGAGAAGCGACTGGAACAGTCCATTCAGAAATTGCGGAAAATGGCGCAGCATGGCGAACACATCCCATTTAATATTGAACGGATTATCAAGTTGATCAAACGAGAGGAGTCGACAATCCGGCGCTTCTCTGTACGCGTGGGCGACCAGATCCTCATCATTCCGGATCAGTCCATCCTCTATTTCCATGCCGAGGACAAATATACCTTTCTCTCAACAGAAAAAGAGCGTTTCATCATCCCCTTCACTTTGAAAGCCTTGGAAGCGCGATTGCATCCCGAACGCTTTCTCCGGGTTCACCGTTCCTTTATTGTGAATCTTGAGCAAATCAATTCCATCCATCGCTGGTTTGGCGGCAAGCTGAAATTGAAAATGGGCAACGGCAAAGAGATTGTCGTCAGCCAGACCTATGTGGATGCGTTCAAACAAATGATCCACCTGTAAGGTAATCCAATTCAAAAAATGTGAATCTCTGGGGATTGAATCTGCCAGAGGCCATGTCTTCGACAGGTTAACGACAAGGGTGTGTTTCCAATTGCCTTACGTGCGATCGAATTGTGGGACAAAAGGTGACAGTGCCTCGGATGAATGAAAAAAATATTGAAATCGACAATCCTTTGTATTATATTGGTGCCACTATGCCGGACGATGTCACAACAGAACAAAATCTTTCTGCCGTTGCCGTTCATCGCATCGATTCCGACACGGTGTGTGTGACAGTGCAGGGGGATGTCGATCCCAACAGCATTCGTGGAGATGTAGAAACCATTCTTGACAAACTCCTCCATGAGGGATCGGTTCGGATTCTCTTTGATATGCGAAACGTCCCTTTCCCCAATGCCAGCTTTATTGCTATGCTGGTGGGGAAAACATTGGCCTTCAGACATGCCCAGGGAGATTTAACGCTGCTCAACCTGTCGGATTTGGCGCGAAGCCATTTGGCCATGTTTTCTCCTCTGACGTTTCTCTCCATCCGCGATGGGGACACTTCAGACACACACATCGGTTTGTGGGATGCAAAAGAGATGACATCTCCTGAAAAGAAGCTGGCTGAAGGAGAAACAGCATCCATCTGTGTTGAAGCTGCTGTGCCCAGTCTGGATAAAGTGACAGAGTTTATTTCACAGTTGGCTGTGCATGCCGGTATGGAGCCGCTTGAGATCAGCAAGCTCAAGATTGCCGTGTACGAGGCATGTCTGAACGTGATCGAGCACGGTTACCGTTTTGAACCTGATCAGTCTCTTGAAGTTAAGGTCAAACGGCATGCGTCGAAGTTAGAAGTCCAGATTCTGGATTGGGGGCAAGCATTCGATCTTTATACTGACGATCCATACGATGTTGACAGGGCATTTGAGGAAAAACAGAAAGGCGGATACGGACTCTTCATCATCAAGCGGTCTGTTGATGATATTCAGTATTCAGCCAATGCGATCAACGGGAATCAACTCACGTTGATCAAGGAATTATCTTCGGGCGATTAGCTCAGTTGGTTAGAGCGCTGGTCTCACATACCAGAGGTCACAGGTTCGAATCCCGTATCGCCCACACAGCAAAGCCGGCAGAAACAATCTGCCGGCTTTTGTTTTTGATGGTGGGCCAAGGCCCACTCTGCATGACTATTAATCTGTCAATCTGAGTACGGCGATGAATCCCGCTTTCCCCCAGATGTTACCCTGCCTGCCGGCAGGCAGGGACAAGCTCAGCATGACACCCGTTATGTTCAAGCCAGATAAATATGCCAAAGTAAAGTTAGTTATTTAAAAGCCCATTCCGAGGGATGAATGAGCTTTTTAATTTGGACGAAATAAAATATGTCTGCAGCAATGATTTCAAACTTGCAGCGACCGCCAATCAATCCTGGCAAGATCGTCGGTTCCCAGTCCTTTTTGGGCGCAGGCAGCCACATGTCCTGCGATATCCCGAATGGATTCCAAACCATTCTCTGCCCGTTTCTCTTCCAGAATATCCAGGCCGATTCGATCCATGGCCACCGGATCTTTGCTGAAAAAGATGCGATTGTCAATGGCCATTTGAGCGCCAGCAACACTCACTGTGGATATTTTAGCCGCTTCTCCGATATGCAGGACCATCTTGTCTTTCAGGCACGGCAGACTGAGAATCTCAGAAATGGACCGTGCACAATAATCGATGTGAAACCGGATCTTGTTCGTAGTCACGCCGAGGGCAATGTTCTTGGTGGCCCAGGTCACCCCGCTGTCTTCGTTGTGTTTGAGAACCGCAATGTTGATGAGCTTGGTAATATCTTTTGTGACAATTTCCGAGAGGTAGGATTTGTCTTCATCTTCAATGGTGACATCATTAAATTGATTGGCGACTTCTTCGGCAATACGTTTGGCTGCTTCCCGGTCATAATCCATAAAAAGCCGGCGCATGTCTTCCCGATATTTCAGGGCCTTCTCATTTTCTAAACCGATGAGCATGTTGAGCCAGGCGCATGAATTGTAGATTTCCCGATGTGTGCCATCCTGGGTGAAATTCTTGTCCACCAATTCTCGGAATTTTTCCAACGTTCCATCTTCTAGGGAAATATAGACATCCCTGTCAAATCCTTCGACCCATGGGACACGCACACCGCTTTGATCCGAGGTCCCGTGCACACGCACACCAGTGCTGCTGCGATTGATTTTCAGGCCGGTTCGCCTGAAGGCGCGGTCCATGTGATCCCAGACGATGATGTTGTTCTCTTTCACGCCTGCGCTTTTCAATCCTGCAATGGTTTCCTGAATCGATTCCAGTGAGGAGGATATTTTAGGCGCGGCAATGCAGTTGACTTTGATGCCTACAACGTCATCCGGCGAAAACATGGAAGACCAGGCACTTTGTAATGAATTTTCACCTGTCAATTCCTTGAGTCCCGCATCAAACGCCCGGTGCACCGCATCGGGATTGTATTTCAGATTATTCAGCATATCATCAGCCGCTGCAGAGACAACGAGACTCTTGCCTGCCGATGTGCGTGATCCCGAGCAGAGAAATGCGCTGCCAAACAAAGCCGTGCTGCCGGCAAGGACTGCTGACTGCCTGATAAAATCTCTTCGACTGGTCATATTCTGGCTCCTTTTATGCATCGACGGGCAATACGATGTTACATAATCGGATAGTCAGGATGGAGATTCGCTGCTTTATTCTCTTGCCGGAAGAGGTTTCAATCCATTCACCTGGATCAGGGCGCGAATCCATTCCTCGGGCATATCCAGGCCGCCGGACTTACGCTCTTGCACATTGTAAGAGCGAAAATGATTATACTTCACCAGGAGATCATCTCCCAGTTCCCACCATGCATTGACCACAGCCGTGGCATTATTGCAACAATATTCGGTTAAATAGGCTTTGGCTTTATCCGGGGACGATTGGTGGAGACTCAGGGCTTTGGCATCAATGTCCGTTGTCCGTTCCACTGCCGAAAGTTCCCAGCGTTTCTGAGCCTCACGCACATCCTGGATGGCATACGAATACACTACCTGTGTATGGAAGTCCGCATAATCAAAGGCCCACCTGGCCACGCGGCGGTCAAACTCCCAGTGATCGCCAAACTCATAAGATTTGGGAATACGCGTTATCCCCATATAAAACGGCACGAAACAGGTCGTGTTCAATGATCCCAGGCTGAGCCAGACGATGCCGCCGATGGGATCGGGAAGCCAGTCGCGGACTTGAATCACTGTCGTATGCTCCGAGCGGTTCATTCCGATACTGCGGGGAGCGACATACGTTTTGTCATCGATCTTGGTTCTGCGAAACGTATAGTTTGGATTTTGAAACGGACCGCCCATGATGCCTTTGGCCAGATCAAATTCAGTTCCCTCGTAGTTGTCGCGCAGAATGTCGAACACATCGGTTACCGAGAGTTTCTCATCGGGTTTAATGGAGTAGGGGAAATCCATGTTGGGCGTATCCGGACTGAATTGTTTTGAAGGCGCAACCAGATCCATGAAACGCCATAATCGAGCGGAGCGCCCCCTGGATTCTGCGGCGCTGGTCTCCCTGGGAGAGTAGGCTTTCTTCCAACTGAAAGGCTCTCCGCTTTCTGGATCATAAAATCCCATGTCCACGGCCTGGGAGATGACATTCTTGGAGTGCATGAAACGGTCGGTATCGTTGAGATCGATCTCATCGATACGGGATTCATTGGGAACCACGCTGACATGATCGTTGGGAATCCGCTGGGCGCACCAGATCGCGCCCGGTGTTCCCATGTCCGGATTCCAAAGCGGACCCACAGGCATGACCTCGAAGATCCACGCTTCCTTTTTGTCCACCACGGCCAGCATTTCTCCGCCGTCGGTATGGCCAAAGCCATAGGTCGTGGCCAGATCGCCCATGAGCTGAATGGCATGCCGGGCCGATGTGCCCCGTTCCATGGCGATGATGCTTAAATTTGTGATGTCGAATTTGGGCGCGGTGGTCGAATTGCGAAGCTGCCGCCGGCACCCAATGGTCGATTCACCCAGGGCCACCTGATTGTCGTTGAGATACCCATACATCCCGTGAAGATATCCAAACGTATGGGGGATTTCTTCTATCTCCAATCCGCTGAATTTATGCTCGTAATCGCTCCAGTGGTAGCCTTTGCTGGGCGGCGACGTTTCGTATTGGTTGAACCAGTAAATTCTGCGTTTTGAGCCCGGTTCATGATCTGCTGGCGGTACATACCGCCAGCTCCAGTCACATACGCCGCAGTCGTTGGTGTGCGTGACCATGGCGGATCCATCCACAGAGGCATCCTTGCCCACGATGACCACAGTACAGCCCTCGGGCAATGTCATCCATTTTTTACAGGATTTGTTGCCGGTTTGTTGGGCGAAAAGGAGTGCATTCCACACTATGCTCGCCAAAACAAGAATGGAAAACGTGACAGTGAACATTTTGGATTTCATGAATAATCCTCCTTATTGTGAAGTAAACGATCCACCGCCAGAGGCGGTGGCTTTAAGACTCCCGGCGGAGCCGG
>CAZDVF010000014.1:0-18459 GCA_964508725.1 uncultured bacterium
AGACGACTGGCCTACGAGATCGCCAAGAAACAATACGGCTATTATGTGTATACTCTTTATGAGGCAGACGGAGATTTCGTCAGAGATTTTGAAAGGGGATTGAAACTGTCCGATTCTGTTTTGCGTTACCTGACTGTTATTGTCCCCAAAGCTGTGTTGCAGCAAAAAGACAGTACGGAAAAACAAGAAGTCATTGATGAGCTAGGCAAGGAAAGTGAACCAGTGAAAGTAGTGGATGAGGATAACCATCAGGATGAGAGTAGTGTGTCGGAATCCACCACTAAAACTGAAACAGAATCGGAAGTGAAACCACAAGTGGATACTGCAGACGCTGAAGTAACGAAGATAGTGAATCAGGACAAGGATGAGGAGCCCTCTGAAACCGAAGACACAACGAATCAAGTATCCTGATCAATGGCGTTTATTAAGGAGGATATTGGCCACATGCATCAGATCCGTATGCCAGATCTAAACAATGTTGTCATTGCCGGTAATTTGACAAGAGATCCGTCATTTCGCAAAACAACAAACGGCACACCCGTTACTAATTTCTCCATCGCTTCAAACAGGAGATTCAAGGACAACAATGGGCAGTGGAGAGAAAGTGTGTGTTATGTAGGTGTTGTGGTTTGGTATAAACTGGCCGAGAATTGTGCCGAGCATTTACATAGAGGAAGTGCGGTTCTCATTGAAGGAGAGTTGCAAAGCCGCAGCTTTCGGTCTGATGAAGGGCGAAATCGCAATATTGTCGAAATTAAAGCTCGCCGGGTTCAATTCTTAAATAAGCAGGATGAAGGCGTTGAAGTTGACAAAGAAGATATTGTCAACGAGGTGAATCCGGTGACGATGCCGTTGGATTCCCCTGTCTCTGAGATGAATGCTAATCAAAACATGACCGGGGAGCAAGAGAATTCTTCAGACAAAGGTAAATTTGATTTTGGATATCAAAACTTAAAGTTATAGTAAGGAGACAAAGTTGATCAAACATCGGAAAAAACGCATCTGCCGGTTTTGTGAGAACCATGTGCGATATGTCGATTATAAAGATCCAAAAAAATTGATGAAGTTCACAACGGATGTGGGCAAGATTATTCCACGAAGAACGTCTGGAACATGTGCGCGGCACCAACGCCAATTGGTGAAAGCAATTAAACGGGCACGCCATCTGGCATTGATCCCCTTTGTGTCGGATTACGCACGATAACAGACAGCAAGGGAGCGTTGAGAATATCATGAAAGTCATTTTACGTCAAGATATTGAGAATTTTGGTAAGACCGGAGACATTGTCACGGTCAAGGACGGATATGCCCGGAATTATCTGATACCTCAAAAAATTGCAGTGACGGCGACGACCCGGAATATGCGGATTCTGGAAGAAGATCAAAAGCTGATGGTGAAGCAGTTGAATAAGGACCATCGCAAGGCCGAGGTCATGGCTAAAGAGCTTGAAAATGTCTCTTTAACCGCGACTGTGACTGTCGGTGAAGAAGATCGCTTATTTGGATCAGTGACCGCACAAATCATCGCGGATCTTCTGAAGGAAAAAGGATACGATATCGATAAACGGAAGGTCCAACTGGATGAACCCATCAAGGCCCTGGGCATCTATACGGTTACCATCAAGCTTCACAGCGAGGTTGATGCCAAAGTGCGGCTTTGGGTGGTCAAGGAGTAAGCAAGCAATCCCACGTTAGATAGAAATCCTCAGGCAAGAATGGTTATCGACAGGGTGTGGTGTCAAACAGGGAGGCAGTGAAATGGAGCAGGTCTTGCCGGAATGTCAGAAATGCAATACAGGCATCCTCCTGCCGTTATCAGATTATGGGCGGGATGGAGCAGAAATCCGTTATAAAGCTTGGGTATGCAATAATCCAGAATGCGGATTTAACATTCGAATTGATAACGGGGAGATCAGCTTCGGCCGATCCATCTCCCACTCGCAGAAATAATCTGCTCAGATTGAAATTAAGCTTTAATATCGTTGGGACCGCATCTTCCCAAGAATTGCTCTGCTTGAGTGCATGGGTTACAAACAGCGAAAAAAGTTGTGATCATCCCTGTCCTTTTACAAAGAGGTCTATCATCTACTGTTAGGAAACGGGGACAGGATAAACAAGTGAGCCGGAAACGCAGTGCACAACCTTATGAGTGTTTGGGAATCCCATGAATGTGATGAAAGACGGTTACCAGAAATGGTTCGTCAATTACAAGGTGAAGCTGTTTTCACTGATCTGCGCTCTTTTTTTATGGTTTTTTGTCTCCACCGACAACACGTTTGAACATACACTTCATGTCCCTTTGCGCGTGCTGAATCTGCCCCCGGGGTGGATACTGACACGACCGGTTCCCGATAACGTTGCAGTTCATTTTCGTGGCAGTGGAAAGGCGTTTTTGAGTTCCCTCTATCGGAACAAGCGGATCGAGCTTGACCTGCAAGAAGACAAGCAGCCCAGAATTCTTCCCATTACACTGGAATTGCTGAAGGGCGTTCCACCCCGGCCCAACGGCATTGTTCCCCTGCACATTGTTGAGCCCGATTCCGTCTACATCGAAGTTGATCAATTCGCCGAGAGAAAGGTGCCGGTTCAGTCTGCGATTGAATTGAATCCCATGGATGGATACATTTTAGTTGGATCTGTCGTCCTCAATCCCGACTCGATTATCATCAGGGGACCCCGGTCTCTGGTGAATGCGGTTGATACCGTGCCAACCCAAGCCGTTACCTATACTCATCTGCTTCGCAAAATCAAGGACAAAATTCCCCTGGCCACTTCTGAATCGGCCACACTCCAATACACCGTCAGCACTGTAGAATTTAGCGCCAATATCCAGCGGATTGGTGAGATTGTGATGAGCGGAATTCCCATCCAGGTTGTTCGTGTGCCTCGTGGATTGTCGGTCATACCTGTTCCTTCCTCACTGACCATCAAACTGCAGGGCGGCGTCGATCTTCTCGCCCAACTCAAGAAAGAAGACATTATCGCAACCATCGATTACCGCAACCGGAACCGGTATCAGGGCCGGCGAATTCCAGCTACCATTCAAGTGCCTCCCGAAGTGAGTTTCTCCGATGTTAAACCGCCGAATTTTGAGTTGATTGTCGAGCGATGATCGTTCTGGGTCTTGAGACATCCTGTGACGACACCAGCGCCGGTATCTATGATGGCCGCGATTTGTTGGCCAACGTGGTGTCAACCCAGTTGGTTCACAGACAGTTTGGCGGTGTTGTGCCCGAGTTGGCGTCACGCGCGCATATTCAGCTGGTTTTACCTGTCATCCAAGAGAGTTTGCGAGAAGCCGGCTTATCAGTGTCCGATATTGAGGGACTGGCTGTCACATACGGGCCCGGACTGGCGGGATCCCTTTTGGTTGGACTCAGTGTCGCCAAGGGCCTGGCTCTGGCATTAAATATCCCCCTGACAGGCATCAATCATCTTGAAGGGCATATCTGGTCAAACCGTCTGGCTCATCCTGATCTCGAGCCGCCCTTTGTTGTGCTCATTGCATCCGGCGGGCACACACAAATTGTGTTCGTCCGGCAATGGGGACAGTACACGGTAATGGGGCGAACCCGTGACGATGCGTCGGGTGAAGCGTTTGACAAGGTGGGCAAGTTGCTTGAACTCGGGTATCCAGGCGGCCCCGCTATCGAAAAGCTGGCCCGGTCCGGCGATGCCTGCGCCATTGCTTTCCCCAGAGCTTTTCTTGAGGAAGGAAGCTTTGATTTCAGTTTCAGCGGACTCAAGACCGCTGTGCTCAACTGGGTACGCAATGCCGATGCAGAAACTGTCCAAAGTCGCCTGCCGGATATTGCCGCCAGTTTTCAGGAGGCTGTGGTGGATGTCCTCGTCGAAAAAACCATCGCGGCAGCCCGGTACTCCGGAGTAAGCCGTCTTGTCATGGCGGGCGGTGTTGCGGTTAACGGTCGGCTTCGGAACCGGATGGCCGAACGGGGAGCAGAAGAAGGAATGGACGTGTTGTGGCCCACGCCGCAGCTCTGCACTGACAATGGCGGGATGATCGCAGCGGCAGGGCATGCGTCTTTTGCCAGAGGCGACCGGTCAGACCTGATGTTGTCACCTGTTCCTTCCCTCAATTTATCATGACAGGTGCGCTCAACATCGGGTTGAATCTCTCCGGCGCTCCGATGCTTTTTATCTTTCTTTCTGCGCTTCTTGCCGGATGGTCCTGGTGGATCTATCGTCACACACGCCCTCCTGTGTCAAGTGGTGTTCGATTTGCATTGATTTTTCTGCGCTCCGCCGCCTTGATCTCCATTCTACTTCAATTCTTTTCACCTGTTCTGCACATAACAAGCCGCTCAGATGAGACGGCCGGCGTTGCTGTTCTCGTGGACAATTCCGCTTCAATGACTCTTGACGATGGGGGATCAAGCCGCGCCGAAATCCTCATCCAATTACTGAGATCGGATGTATGGACGACGGTGTCTGAACGGGTCAACCTGCGATATTTCAGCTTTTCCGATACTCTGGATGCGCTGCCTGATTTTGATCCCAACACACTGACCTTTGATGGCACGGCCACTGACCTGGACGGCGCACTGTCTGCTCTTGAGGGTCCTGTGATTTCCGGCGCGGTTGAGGCTGTCCTCATTCTCTCGGACGGCGCACAAAACAGCGGCGCTGATCCAATCACAACGGCACAAAATCTGGGCATCCCCGTCCATGCAGTGACTTTCGGGGAGGCGCAGCAGAAACCGGATGTGGTCCTGGCCGGCGTGCTGGCCAATGATGTGACGTACGTTCAGCATCTTGTTCCCGTCGATGTGACCGTTCGGGGTCCAGGATTTGCAGGCCGGCGCATCGGTGTCCGCCTGGTGCGGGACGGTGTGGTGCTTGACGAGAAAGCGGTTGCGCTCCCTTCCGACGGGCTGGAAGCAACGGTGCAGCTATCCCTGGTTCCAGACCAGGCAGGCTATCTCTCTTTCTCCATCCAAGCCGATGTGCTGGAAGGTGAGTTGACTGCGGCCAACAACCAGCGGCAATGGACGCTCCGTGTGCTTGAGCGCAAACGCAATGTCCTCCTTTTGTCTGCCGCGCCGAGTCCTGACCACGCATCGCTCGTTCGTATTCTTGGATTGGACGAAGACATTCAACTTCAGGTTCGGACACAAAAGCAGGGAGGTGGATTTTACGAGGGTGTGTTTCCATCGCCTGAAGTGTTTCGCGCCGTCGACGTCTGTATTCTTCTCGATCTGCCCGATCAGGCAACGCCGCCTGGTATCCTGTCCGAGCTTGCCGAACAAGTTCGGAATCGAAGGCTGCCCCTTTTGGTCCTGGCCGGCAAACGGATGGATGTGGAAAAACTCCACACCCTCGGTCAGGCGATTCCGTTCGACTGTCCGAGACGCTCGGGCGAGACGGCCATCCTGCCCCGACTCACAGCAGCGGGATCGATTCATCCTGTGCTGCACATCCAGTCACACGATCAGGCAGGCGAATCAGACTGGGATCAGCTTCCACCTGCTTTGTCTGTCTGGCGTTTTGCGACCGCGCGTCCGGGCGCCCGCATTCTGTCCAGCGTTCAAATCGTTGGCGCTGGCGCTGTTCAAAATCCACCTCCACTCATACTGGCGTACGACATCGGCGAAGTCAAGTCGCTGGCCTTTCTGGCCCACGGCTTTTTTCGGTGGGATCTGCTGATGCGGGGAGTCGGCCGGTCCAATGATGCGCTTCGGGGGCTGATGCAGAATGCTATCCGTTGGCTTGCGGCGCGAGAGAGTCGGGGTCCGGTTCGACTGGCGGCGAGCAAACCGGTGATGCGTGCGGGTGAGCACGTGGTATTAACGGCCCAGGTTTATGACGAAACAGTGATGCCCATCTCCAATGCGGAGGTTACAGTTGTCGGAACAGCTCCGACCGATACATTTTCCATCCCACTTCATGCTGTTGGTGCAGGCCGCTATCGCCGGTCTCTCCGGCTTTTATCAGCCGGAACGTACACCATTCGCGCTGAAGCGGCGCTTCGTGGTGAATTTCTGGGGAGCGATACAACCACGGTGGTGGTCTCGGCGTTCAATCCCGAATTTCTGAACACACGCTCCGACCCTCAACTGCTGGAAGCGATGGCCCGGGTGACAGGGGGGATTGCAGGTTCGCCGGACAGTCTGTCGGCCGTTGCCAGCGTTCTTGATTTGCCTGAGCATTCAATCCTCCATACACGGGATCTGCACCTCACACATTTACCGGAAGTGTTGGTGGTCATTGCGCTGTTACTCTCTGCCGAGTGGCTCATCCGGAAGCGGAAGGGTATGCTGTGAAGCAAGTCCATCGGAAGCATCCAGTTTTCGGCAGGCTTGCGGTTGGGCAGTGCATTTCGACAAATTCACATTTCCTCCACGTATCAGGTTCAGCTACTGATTCCAGTCTATTGTTAGATTTAATGCCCATCCTCGTTCCATCATTGTCTGCTGTTTTTTGTGCCACCTGACCGGCTTTCGGTTTTTCATCTCTGACACTGTCCATTCGTTCAGGGTCTCCTGCATGTCAGGCCGATTTGCAATTATCACCACATTCTTGAGGGGGAATATGCTTGCATTTCAACAGTGAAAGCCTTATATTCAATTTTAAAAAGCAGAGAATGCCTTGAAAAAAGTTATTGCAATTGCTAATCAAAAGGGCGGTGTCGGAAAGACGACAACAGCTGTCAACCTCGCCGCATGTATCGCTGTTGCAGAGAGGCGAACCCTGTTGATTGATGTCGATCCGCAAGCCAATGCCACCAGCGGATTGGGGATCGATCATCATACTATCGAAAAAAGTACCTACGAAGTCATCCTGAAAAATGAGAACATTAACGACACAATTCTCTCTACATCCATATCATACCTTGATCTGATGCCATCCAGCATTCGACTTGTGGGCGCTGAAGTTGAACTGGTCAATCTTATTGGCAGAGAGAAGGTCCTCCGACAGACCATCGAAGAGCTCGACACCGAGTATGACTTTATATTCATTGATTGTCCTCCTTCGCTGGGACTGCTCACAATCAACAGCCTGACTGCTGCGCAATCTGTGTTGATACCCATTCAGTGTGAATATTATGCGCTTGAGGGTCTGAGTCAGCTTTTAAAAACGATCCGTCTTGTTCAAAAGAATCTGAATCCCGGTCTTGAGATCGAAGGCGTTTTGCTCACCATGTACGACAATCGGCTCAATTTATCGAACCAGGTTGCCGAGGATGTCCGGAACTATTTCGAAGATAAAGTGTTTGATACGGTGATCAACCGGAATGTACGGCTCAGCGAAGCGCCAAGTTTTGGGAAACCTGTCATCCTCTATGACGCCGTGTGCGCAGGCTCTGAAAATTATATGCGCCTGGCTGAGGAAATGATGAATCATGAAGATGAATAAGAGACTGGGACGGGGCCTTGAAGCTTTAATTCCCGTAGCGTCTCAGGACAGCGACGACCAACAACCAGGACGCCTTGACACCATAGCAGTGTCTGCCATACGCACCAATCCCCAGCAACCGAGGGCTGATTTCGATCCCAAAGGCCTGGAAGAACTCAAACAATCCATTCATGAAAATGGCGTCATCCAACCCATCACTGTTCGGCGAAGTGATGGAAAATTTGAGCTTATCGCCGGAGAGCGGAGATTCCGCGCTGTTTGTGAATTGGGATTTGAGCGGATTCCAGCCTATATCATGGATGTCGATTCTGACGATCGAATGCTGGAATTGGCTCTGGTAGAGAATGTCCAACGGGAAGATCTTAATCCCATGGAGCTGGCCAAGGCATACCAGCGTCTTCAAAAGGAATACCATCTGACTCAGGAAGTCGTGGCCCAGAAGGTCGGAAAGGACCGTGCGACAGTGGCCAATTTCATCCGCCTGCTCAAGCTGCCCCGCCAAATCCAGGAAAGCCTTGAGCGTGATGAAATCAGTATGGGACACGCCAAGGCCATTATGAGCCTCCCTGCTGCCGGAGAACAGATCCAGATCTGGCGGAAGACCGTGAAAAGCGGATGGAGTGTCCGCCGGCTTGAGGATGTGGTCCGATCCATCTTGACATCGACATCCAACCCAAAAAAACACTCTGCTCCAACAACATCTCCTTATCTAAAAGAGTTGGAAGACCAGCTCCGTGCGGCTCTAGGAACGAAAGTCAACCTTCGCGCGAATGGGTCGCGAGGGCGAATCGAAATCAGTTACTATTCAGATGATGATTTAAGCCGCCTTGTTGATCTTTTAACATGAGACTGATTCACCCATGCCGAAGAAAAAAGACAGTAGAAAACGATATTTTTCTCTGATCTTTGTCCCAGATCAAGAGCGGGATCCAAAAAGCATCTCCATGAGTTACGCGAAGGGGCGCTTGATTGGAGGGATCGCCTGTTTCCTCTTGATCCATATCATTTTGGGCGGATTCGGATACGTCAGGCTCATCAAGACAGAGAAAATAGCCAATGTGCTACGGAATGAAAATATTGAACTGAAAGAAGACAACCGCAAGATCGAACAGATCATTAAGGATTTTCAGGAAGTTCAGATTACGCGTGATAAAATCACCCAAGCTTTGGGCGGTTCTCTCGGACTGGATGGTCAGAGTGCGCGGGCCCTCGAAGGCATCAGCATACCCATCCAGACGCAAAGAACGGTGAGGAGTCAGCAGAATGCGGATATCCCCGCTGCAGGATTAAACGAAGAAACTCTGAGAACGCATCTTGATTTTCTTACTGAAAAAGATGATGAATATTTTAATCCTGATGATGTGCCCACACTCCTGCCTGTGAAGGGCTATTTAACCACGCATTTCCAGAAAGGCGGGTGGTTTGCGCGACGCAATCATTTTGGCATTGATATCGCGGCGCGCAAGGGCACCATTATTAAAGCGGCGGGCTCCGGCGTTGTGCTTATCTCAAACTGGACGCCCGATTTTGGCAATGTGGTCGTGATTGCTCACGGCCGCGGTTTGTTTACCTATTATGCCCATGCGATGCGACTTCTGGTTGAACAGGGACAGCAAGTTCGAAAGGGGCAGTCAATTGCGCTTTTAGGGAGTTCGGGTAAAAGCTCGGCTCCACATTTACATTTTGAGATTTGGCGGAATGGCGAACCGATCGACCCTGAAGCGTTTCTTTATGCTACACAGAGTCGGTCAGCATCCGGTGGATAATAACACACAAGTACGGAATACATCAATGGAGAAGCCATTGCGAAAAGGAAAAACCGAAACCGAATTTGGCCGGGGTGGTGAACTCAATACCATCGTCGGCAAGGGAACAATAATTAAAGGGAATATGAAAATTCAGAACAGTCTGCGTATTGACGGCAGTGTGAAAGGTGACATCGTAACAACAGACACGACCATTGTGGGCAAGGACGGACAGGTTGAGGGCCAAATCGTTGCCAAACACATCCTGTTAGCCGGCAAAGTCACGGGAAACATTGAAGCTGCGGGACGTGTTTTTCTCGAGTCAACAGCATCAGTTTTTGGAGATATTAAAGCGATACGTCTCGTGATTGATGAAGGAGCGGTTTTTGACGGAACCTGTCAGATGAAAGAGGGTAGCAAGCCCAGCTCCACCTCTTCAGCTAAACCGCAATTGGATGGGGAGTAATGCTCCGTTTGAGAGAGGCCAAAATCCCCGTTCTGTTTGGATTTTTATTAATCGCTGTTTACCAGATCGTGTTAGGCAAAGTTTCTTATACATGGAAGTCCACGCTCGAATGTTGGGACTGAGAACCACATTGAGGAGGATGATCGCGTAGACCATTCCTGAAGCGTCTATTCTGGTGTATTATTTGCTTAAAAAATTGTGTTTTTTACGGATCATGCCGTACTGCAAGTTTTCTGAATGTTCGACTGGAACCGATTACTCTTTCAATTCCTGGCACCCGGACTGGCCTCTTATTCAAAATGATATTCGAGCAGACGGCAATTTTTTATAGTATTTTTTAATGATTTAAAATGGGATTCCTGATCCATAAACCGATGATGACTGAAGGGGAATCATAGATGGAAGTCAAACTAGAAAGCCTCATCGAGAAAATTAAGCAAGAGGGTGTTGACAAGGCGGAAATGACATCCAAAGGTATTATTGAGAAAGCAAAGTCCGAAGCGGATTCGATCATCGCAGAAGCGAAAAAGAAAGCCGACAAGCTGACGGCTGACGCCCGGAACAAAGCGGACCAGTTCCAGAAGAATGCCGAGCTGGCCATCCAGCATGCGGCCCGTGATTCACGGCTTCTTCTGCATAAGGAGTTCACATCCCTTTTCGATCGTGTTTTCAAGCAGGAGGTTGCAGAAACACTTGAACCTGCGTTTCTCAAAGAGCTGATTGTCAAGATTGTTGACGGCTGGATCAAATCATCCAGCGCGAAAATTGACCTGAATAAAAAGGACCTGGATCAGCTCGAACGCTTGCTGTTTTCAGGTGTCCGCAAGGATTTGAAAAAGACCATTACGCTCAAACCGAGCAGCGGGATCAGTCACGGATTCCGCATCGGGCTGAAGGGTGAAGATGTCTACTACGATTTTTCAGACGAGAGCATTGCAGAGATGTTGAGCCTGTTCTTGAACCAGAGATTGATAGCTATCCTGGAACGGAAGGATGGATAAATACTACTATCTTATTGCTCAGCTTCCGATGCTCTATTTTGATCGGGAGCCCTTCTTCTCCATCGAGGGTTTCCTGAAAGAGGCGAAACGGTGGATGCCCCGGCGTGATTATCGTACGCTGTCACGTGTGAACCTGTTCGATGTAAAAGCCAAGAATAATAGTCCCGGCATTCTCAGGAAGATCATGAAATTCGAGCACCAGTTTCGGAGCGAATTGTCCCAATGGCGGCAAACCCGGGGATCTGAAACCGAAATCAAACCCGTCAGCTTTCCCTTCTCCATGATCAAAGAGGGTAATCCCCTCGAAGTCGAGAAAAAAATGCTCCAGTATCGGTGGGCCTTTATCGACGAGCTTGAGAAGACGCATCATTTCGACCTGGGCTTTCTAATCCTCTATTATCTCAAATTACAGATTCTTCAGCGGATACGATCATTCAATCAAGAGGAAGGATTGAAGATCCTCCGCTCTGTTATCGACGATCGTCTTGAACCCGATCAGGATCATGTTACAGACGCCGGGGAAGATCAGATGGAAGACGACAACAATCATCCGGATATAAAGGCAGAAGAATGAAGCGAAAAACGGGAACTATTACAGGCATCAACGGCAACATGCTCACAGTCGCTTTTGAAGGATCCATTACGCAAAATGAGGTTGGATATGCCATTAACGGAAATGAGCGGCTCAAGTCGGAGGTGATCCGTATTCAGGATAACCAGGCGTTTCTGCAGGTATTCGAGAACACCAAAGGCCTCAAAATCGGAGACGCAGTCGAATTTACCGGTGTACTGCTTTCAGTCCAGTTGGGACCTGGCCTCATCGGGCAGATCTACGACGGACTTCAGAATCCACTGCCGCTATTGGCTGAGAAGCACGGATTCTTCCTGCCGCAAGGCGTTGTGCTCGAACCCCTTGATTCGGATGCCAAGTGGCCCTTCACTCCGCTTGTAAAAAAGGGTGATGTGGTCCGAAGTGGATATTATCTGGGATCTGTACCCGAAACCCAGTTTACCCATTATATCATGGCGCCTTTTGATTTGCTGGATGAGTATACAGTCGAATCCATTGCAAAAAAAGCTGACTACACGGTAAACGATGTGATCGCCAAACTGAAAAATCAGAAAGGTGAGGCCATTGACCTGACGATGCAGTTCAGCTGGCCGGTTAAAATTCCCATCTCCGCTTACAAGCAGAAAATCATGCCCGCCGAGCCGCTGGTCACCAAAGTCCGCATCATCGACACGTTTTTCCCCATTGCCAAGGGCGGGACCTACTGCATCCCGGGCCCCTTTGGCGCGGGCAAAACCGTGCTGCAGCAGATCACCAGCCGTTATGCGGATGTGGATCTCGTGATCATTGCGGCGTGCGGCGAGCGGGCCGGCGAGATCGTTGAGACCATGCGCGAATTTCCGGAATTGACCGATCCGCGGACGGGCCGTTCACTCATGGAGCGGACCATTATCATCGCCAACACCAGCTCCATGCCGGTGGCCGCGCGCGAGGCGTCGGTGTATACGGCTACCACGCTGGGAGAATACTACAGGCAGATGGGTCTGAACGTCCTTCTCCTTGCCGACTCGACATCCCGCTGGGCGCAGGCCATGCGTGAGGTATCTGGCAGACTGGAAGAGATTCCAGGCGAAGAGGCCTTTCCCGCCTATCTTGAATCGCGCATTGCCGAATTTTACGAGCGGGCCGGCCTGGTCGAGCTCCACACGGGCGAGATTGGCAGCCTGACCATCGGCGGCACAGTGAGTCCTGCCGGCGGAAACTTCGAGGAGCCGGTGACCCAGTCCACACTGAAAGTCGTTGGCGCCTTCCACGGGCTCTCCCGCGACCGGTCGAACGCGCGTCGTTTTCCGGCCATCGATCCCCTGGACAGCTGGTCCAAGTACACAAGCTTTGTGCCCGACGAAGTGATTGTCACGGCCAACCAGTTCCTCCGCAAAGGATCCGAAGTCCATCAAATGATGATGGTTGTGGGCGAAGAGGGCACATCGGTCGAAGATTTTGTTATCTACCTCAAGTCTGAATTCCTCGATGCGGTTTTCCTTCAGCAAAATGCTTTTGACCAGGTGGATGCGGCCACGTCTCCCGAACGGCAAAAATATATGGCCGAGAAGATCCACAGCATCCTCAAGACCGATTTCCCATTCAAAGACAAGGAAGCAGCGCGAAAGTTCTTCTACAGTTTGCGCCAGAACTTTATCGACTGGAATTATATCGAGTTCGAGTCTGATCAATTCAAAAAACACGAGAAAACCATCAGCAAATTGATTGGCGGCGTCTCATCCAGTGAAGCGGACAGTGATGTTACGGCTGATGATCCTGAACAAAAAGATGAGAATCAAGCGGACAAGTCCGAAGACGATCAGAAGACCAAAGAGACTCCGGAAGAGACTCCACGGGACGTATAGGATCTCTTCCATGGCCGGATGCCAATCTGAAGGAGCAGACAGACGATGAGAAAGGTATACAATCGCATACTCAGTGTGGTCGGAAATGTGATCACCGTGAAAGCCGAGGGCGTGGCTTACGAAGAGCTGGCGGAGATTACAACTGCACGCGGCAAGTCGCTGGCCAATGTCATCAAACTGGAGAACGATATTGTCTCGTTGCAGGTTTTTGCCGGCAGCCGCGGCGTGTCGACCAGTGATGAGGTTCGTTTTCTGGGACACCCCATGCAGGTCTCCTTTTCCGACAAGATGCAAGGCAGGATCTACAATGGCAGCGGTATCCCCAGAGATGGCGGACCGCCCATCAGCGAAGATATCATCCCCATTGCCGGACCATCGGTCAATCCGGCCAAGCGCATCATTCCCAATCGCATGATCCGGACCAACATTCCCATGATTGACGTGTTCAACTCCCTTGTCGCGTCGCAGAAGCTGCCCATTTTCTCGGTTTCCGGCGAGCCCTACAACGAATTGCTGGCCCGCATCGCTCTGCAGGCCGAGGTGGATATGATTATTTTGGGCGGCATTGGTCTCAAGTTCGACCAGTACCTGTTTTTCAAGAATGTGCTTGAAGAGGGCGGCGCCTTGTCCCGGTCCATTTTCTTCATCAACACGGCGTCCGAACCTGTTGTGGAAGGTCTGATGGTGCCGGACCTGTGTCTGGCCGTGGCTGAGAAATTCGCTTTAAACGGCAAGGATGTGCTGGTCCTTCTCACCGACATGACCAACTTTTCCGATGCGCTCAAAGAAATTGCGATTACCATGGAGCAGGTGCCTTCAAACCGCGGGTACCCGGGCGATCTCTACAGCCAGCTTGCCCGCCGTTACGAGAAGGCCGTTGATTTTGAAGGCGCAGGGTCAATCACTATTTTAGCTGTCACGACCATGCCAGGCGACGATGTCACGCATCCTGTGCCCGACAACACCGGGTACATCACAGAGGGGCAGTTTTACCTGAAGGGCGGCCGGATCGAGCCCTTCGGTTCCCTCTCCCGTCTCAAGCAGCAGGTGAATAAAGACACACGCGAGGATCACCGCGCCATCATGGACGGTATGATTCAGCTCTACGCCCAGTATCTTGAAACCGAAGAGAAACGGGCCATGGGTTTCCGCATGAGTCCGTGGGACGACAAGCTTCTCAAGTACGGCCATGCCTTTGAAACACGGATGATGGCCCTGTCGGTCAACATTCCCCTCGAAGAGGCGCTGGATTTGGGTTGGACGATCCTGGCCGAGTGTTTCGAGCCGGAGGAGACAGGGCTGCGCACGGAGCTGGTCAAACAATTCTGGCCGGATTTACAACAGTCCGCCAAGGCAGAAAAAGGGGCCGAACCAGCGGCTGCCGAGGCGTAATTTATCCGTCCGGCCGGATCGAGAAGAAACGCCCGGTTGATCCGAAAGACGAATCACGGGCCAGGCAACCACTCGGATGTGAGATAGATCCATCCCGAAACGCGGTAATGGATGCCATTAACAGCAGGACATGATGTGATATGGCAAAAAAAGTCCGACTTACGAAGAACGAGCTAAAAGCACAGAAGGATCACCTCAAGCGGTATACACGTTACTTGCCGACGCTTGAGCTGAAAAAGAAACAGCTGCTTCAGGAAATTCAACGAATTCAGCAACATGTCGACGCGTTGAAATCCGCTTACGAAAAAACCGAGCGCGCGGTGTCTCACTGGGCCGGTGTGTTTGTCGATCGCGTCGATCTGCCGAAATACATCCGAATCAAAGAGATCCTGACTGGCAGCGGCAACATTGCCGGTATTGACATCCCGGTGTTTGAAGATCTTGTGTTTGAAGAACTTGAGTGGGACACATTCCATTTGCCCCTGTGGGTTGACTATGCCATCCCTGTGATCAAAGATCAGGTCCGGCGCAAGGTCGAGTGGCAGATCAACCAAAAGCAGCGGGATATTATTTGGGAAGAGCTGCGCGTTACCATTCAGCGTATCAAACTCTTTGAGGAGGTTAAAATCCCGGAAGCCAGAGAAAACATTCGTATTATTCAGATTTTTCTAGGCGACCAAATGACCGCTGAAGTGGTGCGCGGCAAAATCGCCAAGGCCAAAATTATGAAGAAAAAGCTGGCGAGACAGAGCGTATGATTGTATCAATGAAGAAAGTCACGCTGCCGATGCTTGCCAAAGAGCGTGAAGAGATTCTTAAAAAATTGAGGCAGATCGGTGTCTTGCACATCAAGAACATCCGCGAACCTGTGTCTGAGGATATTCGTTCACTGGAAGGGCTTCTTGCTAATGTGGAGAGGGCGCTTGAACTGACGGCTGATAAGCCTGGCAGGATAAAAAAGATCAAAACGGATAATGTTCCTTCCATCGTCGACGAGATCCTCAGTCTGGATGATCGGCGCGGGAAGCTCTCTCCTGAACTGGCCGAGCAAGAAGAGATCTTTTCGTGGTTTGATCAGTGGGGCGGCGTGTCCCGTGATTCGGTTGAGCAGCTTCGATCCGCCGGGCTCTATGTTCGTTTCTATATCACGTCCAAGGGATCGTTGAAACAACTGCCCCAGGACAAGGCCGTTCAGATCATCAGAGAAGAAAAGGGAACAGTCTACCTTGCGTTTTTCACAGATTCCAAAGATGACACGCTGGACCTGAAAGAAGAGCCAATGCCCGAGGTCGAATATGCGATCCTGACGGAGCAGATGAAAGCCATTCGGGAGGAACTTTCCGGCATTGACAAGCGCATCGGAGAACTTGCCCGTTACCGGGACGCCCTTGCCACCTGGAAGGCCGACCTGGGAAAACGCATTGAATTTCAGCGTGTCAAGCACGGAATGGGAGACGAGGAGCGCTTTCTTTATCTTCAGGGATTCTGTCCCGTCGAAACTGTCGAAGCATTTCGAAAAACCGCGGAAGACGAAGGGTGGGCATATGTTATCCAGGATCCTGATCAACCTGAAGAAACGCCAACCCTGATTCGTAATCCCAAATGGCTACGCATCATCGATCCCCTTTTCAACTTCATGGGCACACTTCCCGGCTACGATGAGTTTGACATCAGTATCTGGTTCCTCCTTTTCTTCAGCCTATTCTTTGCCATGCTCATTGGGGATGCCGGGTATGGACTGGTCTTCCTAGGTTTGACGATCTTCGCGTCCCGTAAAAATAAAAACATACCGAAAGAACCTCTCAGGCTGGTCTATGTCCTCAGCGGGGCGACCATTGTGTGGGGAATTATTACCGGAACATGGTTCGGTTACGGAAAAATTGCCCAATTACCGATTTTGAACTTAGCGGTGATCGATCAGATCGACAGTTTCGCCGAGGGAAGCCAGAATTCCATGATGTATCTCTGTTTCGTCATCGGCCTTGTCCACCTTTCAATAGCCCACAGTTTGCGGGCGTTGCGTATCATTAACTCGCCAAAAGCGCTTGCAGAAGTTGGATGGATCGGAATTCTCTTGGCCCTCTTTTTTCTCGCCGGCAGCCTGGTGATCGGAAAACCATTCAGTCCAATTGCGTGGTTTTGTATCATCGGCGGGACCTCGCTGGTGCTCCTCTTTTCCAACTTTCAGAAGAACATTATCAAAGGCGTACTGGTTTCGTTGGGTGATCTGCCGCTGAGTGCCATCAGCAGTTTTTCGGATATTGTGTCGTATCTTCGCCTTTTTGCTGTTGGGTACGCGTCGGTGACCGTAGCCAGCAGTTTCAACAGTATGGCCGCCGATGCGGGTTTTGGATCCATCCTCACCGGTTTTGTGGCCGCATTCATTCTTTTTTTCGGCCATTCATTGAATATTATGCTGGGTCTCATGTCCGTCATCGTTCACGGGATTCGCTTGAATATGCTGGAATTTTCGGGCCATTTAAACATGCAGTGGGCCGGGAAAAAATACCATCCATTTCAAGAATGACATAAAATCAAAGTACAGGATTATAACTATGTTTCATACGACTGGAACCAAAACGAAAGGAACAAGACCATGATTCAAGGATTCGGTGACTTTAATGCTTCGCTGATTTTGGCTGCTTTGGGCTCCTTGTTTGGAACGGGGATTGCGGGCATGGCTGCCATTGGCGCATGGAAAAAAGCCTTTTCCCAAAACAAAGCAGCACCGTTTATTTTGGTCGCTTTTGTCGGGGCGCCCTTGTCTCAGACGATCTACGGAATGATTCTGAGAAATGCGATTCAAAGCGCAAACTTACCAGTTAGATCCTTCTATTTACAGATACTTGTTGGTGCGTTTGCCGGCTTCATTATGGGACTTTCTGCATATATCCAAGGCAAGGCGGGTGCCAAGGCTGCCTATGCGTTGACCGAGACAGGCAAAGGATTTGGAAACTACATTATGGTGATCGGCGTCATCGAGACGGTCGCTCTCTTTGTGATGGTTTTCGCTATGACGGCATTGCCATCTGTCTGAGTGGGTGGATGCTCATTTCGGAGATGATTCTGGCTGTCATGTCAGATCGTGTTCTTTTCCATTCGGTATTTTAATAATCCGTTCCGGCGGTATTATTTTTGCTATATTTCTAAGATCAGTCAAATTTTGATTGATTTTTGTACAGCTTCTCTTTATACTGTTAAATCTGACTGAGTCAATTTTTACCAGACGCCGGAGTGTTGGTTATTATTGGTCGTATTTAAGTGAGAAATGAAGAAATGAGTCTATTGCAACAGATTCAATAAATGATGGAGAGACTGTTGTAGTGGACTCATTATCATTATAGTGGGAACGTCCCAAATTGATATTGAAATATGGGTTTATGTTCAATTTTTCAAATTATACATTCTTGTCGAAGCCTTAGCGGGAAGATGGATCCATTCAAATACATTCAACGACGCCCCTTTCACCTCTGTTCGATCCTTTTCTTCGGATGGATAAGTAATGGTTCTGCTTATCAGGCCGATTCCCAATCGGAAGCCTATAAGCAGCAGACGCGATACTATATCCGCCTGAAAAATGAAGAATTCCTCGCTGCCATGATTCCCAAAGAAAAATATCTGCTGGGCATTGTGCAAACCGTGAATGAAGAAGTCGCACGCAGGCGATCAGAGGGTGTGCAGTTTTCCGATCTGGGTTTTAACGCGTTGATGGCGCCTGACGAGATTCTCGCCGACGAGTATGAACAGGAACTTGATCGTGTCATCCGGCTTCTTGATGAAGTCGACCGTCTCGAGCACGAAGCGAAGCGGGATATCAATCTTGAGGCTCTTGAAGGACTGACCACGCTCAAGCAGCAGATTGTGAACATCATCGAGGGCGGATCCATGAGACCGCCAGCCCGCCGGATTCGCGAAGACGAGCAAACGCCCAATTCACCGCAAGATACGGTACAGACGAACAGTCCTGCTGATGCACTATCCCTTTCCGTAGCACGTCAGATCGGCGCTCAGGATCTTTATGAACAGCTGAAACTAACGCGGATTCTGGATTACAAGGTCACTC